>JASEGV010000004.1:0-6148 GCA_030017895.1 Bacteroidota bacterium
GAGAGAGAGAGAGAGTAAATTTTAAGTTTCATCTAAAGCCCTATTATAATTTTCGTTTTACGAATGACGAATTTTGAATTTAGAATATTTAAAACCAAAAACTCTGTGTTCATAATACAGAATAATTTGGGAAGTGTCAAGTATTATTTTCTAATCCGCCTTAGGCGGTATGTTTTCACTTGATACAGTATGCAGTATCGTCGGTTATTCGAGTAAAGTACAAAATTCATTCTATATATTATTTTCTACATACTCATAACTAGTTTCCCACCAATTCACCGATTCTATATATTGTCTTTTTCAAAACATCTAAGGTATAATCAACTTCCACTTCAGTTGTAAATTTTCCTAACGAAAAACGAATTGTCGCTTGCGCAGTTTCAACATCACTTCCCATTGCTAATAAAACATGTGATGGCTTTACGCTTCCAGAAGTGCACGCCGAACCACTTGTTACTGCTATTCCTTCCAAATCCATATTCAGTATTAACGCTTCGCCATCAATTTTTATTTTCTTACTATCGAAGGAAACATTTAAAATGTTTGACAAGCATTGAGTTGTATGACCGTTGAAGATAGCAAAGGAAAACTCGTTTTCAATTTTCGATTTCAAGCGTTTTTTGAGTTTTAAAATTTTATCTGATTCTGTTTGCATCAGATCGTGAGCTATTTGTGCCGCCTTTGTAAAGCCGACTACCAAAGCAGGACTTTCAGTACCTGCACGTCGCCCGCGTTCTTGTCCGCCGCCGTGCATTAGTTTTTCTATCTCGATTCCCTTGCGGCAATACAATGCACCAATCCCCTTCGGGCCATACAACTTATGTGCAGTTATCGTGAGTAAATCAACATTTAATTCATTCACATTTACCGGAATTTTCCCGAATGCTTGAACAGCATCCGTGTGAAATAAGATGCCGTTCGCTTTAGCAATTTCACCAATTAGTGCGACCGGATTGATACTACCAACTTCATTATTGGCAAACATTATTGAGATTAAACCTGTTTTCGAAGTGATCGCCTCTTTAAGTTGTTCAAGATTTACAACACCGAATTCATCCACATCTAAGTGAGTAATATCGAAACCTTGCTCGGATAAGTATTCGCAAGTCTCAAGAACGGCATGATGTTCGACTTTTGATGTTATGATGTGATTTTTTCCAAGGGCTTTTAGTTTTAGGGCTAATCCCTTGATGGCAGTGTTATTCGACTCGGTTCCACTGCTCATAAAAATTAATTCACCCGGAGCGGCACCTATGTGTCCGGCAATAATATCCCGACTTTCCTCTATTGCAGCTTTTACTTCCTGCCCATATTTGTGTATCGATGATGGATTACCCCACTTTTCGGTAAAATAAGTTTTCATTTCCTCGAATACTTGAGGATCGAGTGGTGTGGTGGCAGTGTAATCTAAATAAATTCTTCGCATCTGATTGTAGTTTTGTTAATAAATTTTTAGGAAAATATACTATTCTGCAATCAGAAATCCGAATTCTACTCCTCTCTCATTCTTCGTTTAGGCATATCTTTTCGCATTTGTTTTAATGCTTCCCGTAATTCCTGTTCAAAATTTTGTTGGAACAAGTAATACTTTGCAATCTGTTCGGGAGCAAATAACTCTCGTAGCTCTTTCGAATATCTCTGTTCCTCGATATTTATTTCGTTCCTGTTTGCCTCTATCTGATCGATAAGATTTTGCAATTCTTTAGTCTCTTTTTCAGAAAATTTGCGTTGTTTACCACGCTCCTCATATAGACGAAGAAGATCAGCTAATTTTCCTTGTATAGTCTCGGAAGATTCACGAATTTCCCGAACCCTGTTTTCGTGCGAGTTATACTTTGCATTAAAGCGGATTGCAGTTTCTTCGGATAAATTCAATGCTTCGATGAGACGCATTTTTTTGAATCGCTCGATACGTTCAGGTCCCATTTTACCTTGCCATTTTTCTGAACCCGGTTGTGCAAACAAGAATGTTTGAAACACAAATAAGAATACTACTAACTTTTTCATATTTAACCTCAATTATTAAATTTAGTTCGTTTCTAAAATAGCTAACAAATCATCAATTTCTTTTTCATCTAATGAATGTAACGATTGGTATAAATAACCATTACTTCCGCTCGCAGCAGTCGAATCGAGAAGGTTTTTAATCATACTCCTATCATCATTACTTCCGTAGATATTATCATTCAAACTTGGAAATTGCAATTCCAAATCAGCAATTTCGTTTTCGTTTAGCGAAGAGATGAACGATTGAATATTTCCGTTTGAAGCAACTTCCTGTTGAATGTTCGAACCATCAAATAAAAAGACTTTGCTTAAAAAGAAGACTGCAAAAAAAAGAGCGATAACAGGTATCGAAGTTCTAACAATCCATTCCGCGTATTTCGGCTTTACGGTATCTGCAATACGGCTATGGATTCGTGGTAATAAATTAATCCAGTAGGTTGATGCCGGCTCGGGAATATTTTCGCTATCAAACTTTTTAAATGTGGTTTCGATTGATACAAGCTCACCTTCACAAATTAAGCACAGTTTCAAGTGTTCTGCAATTTGTTGATTTTCTTTGTTACTTAACCGGGATTTGAGGAAATCAGGTAATTGATATTTTACTTCTTTACAGGTCATCACCATTATCCTTAAAATATTTTTGAATATTTTTAACTGCGTGGAAATAATTCGCCTTTAATCCACCGACCGATGTTTTCATAATTTTTGAAATTTCTTCGTAAGGTAATTCATCATAATATCTGAAAATAAAAACTTGTTTTTGTTTAGCCGGAAGTCCGGCTATTGCTTTCGATAACATTGCACGGTTTTCTTGCAACTCAATTTTTTTAGAAGGGTCCTGGCTTTCATCCGATACCACACTCATTGCCGGCAAGGCATCGTCGAAGCGCAACCATTCGACTACCTTTTTTTTTCGAATCGCGTTGATCGACATATTGGTTGCAATTCTATACAACCAAGTGTAAAACGTGGACTCGCTCCGAAACCTATTTAAATTTTTATGCACTTTCACAAATACTTCTTGCACTACATCGTCGGCATCATCGTGGTTACCTACCATTCGCCTGGCGATCCAATAAACCTTTTGTTGATACCGGCGAACAAGTTCATTGAATGCCCCGATATTTCCATTTTGAAATTCGTTTACAAGTTGTAAATCAGATTTATCAGACATTCTATGTTTTATTTTCTATACGATTAGACAGATGTTTCGCAGCTAAAGTTTAATGAAATCGACACAAAGAAGCAAAAAAAAAGCCCCACCCTGTTGAGTGAGGCTTCATTCGCATTATAAAATGCCTTTGTTCAAAACGTAAAACGTTCTTCAGAATTTAAGCATTCGTTAGTACATGTCGCCGCCGTGTGGCATTTGTGGCATCGAAGGTTTTTCTTTTTCCGGCTTTTCAACTATTGTAGCTTCAGTTGTAAGCAATAATCCGGCTACACTTGCTGCGTTTTCAAGCGCAATTCGTGTAACTTTTGTCGGATCGATTACACCGGCTTTGATAAGATTTTCAAATTTTTCCGATTGAGCGTTGAATCCAAAATCGTCCTTACCTTCTTTTACTTTATTAATAATAACTGAACCTTCTTGTCCTGCATTATTAACGATCCAACGAATCGGTTCTTCGAGTGAACGTCGGATAATTTCAACGCCTATTTGCTGGTCTTCGTTTGCTAATTTAAGACCATCTAATTTCGCTGCTGCTCGTAAATATGCAACACCGCCACCGGGAACAATACCTTCTTCAACTGCTGCACGAGTAGCATGAAGTGCATCTTCGACACGGGCTTTCTTTTCTTTCATTTCAACTTCTGTTGCAGCGCCAACTTTTAGAACTGCCACACCACCTGAAAGTTTTGCGAGACGTTCTTGCAGTTTCTCTTTATCGTAATCAGATGTTGTCTTGTCGATTTGATTCTTAATCTCGTTGATGCGTTTTTTAATCTCTTCTGCTTCGCCTGCACCTTCGACGATTGTAGTGTTATCTTTATCGACAGTAATTTTCTTGGCTTTTCCGAGAAGTGAAAGTTGTGTATTCTCTAATTTGAAGCCTTTCTCTTCGGCAATCACTTGACCACCTGTTAGTACTGCGATATCTTCTAACATTGCTTTTCTGCGATCGCCAAAACCGGGAGATTTAATCGCACAAACACGGAGAGTTCCGCGTAATCTGTTCACAACTAACGTAGCTAATGCTTCACCTTCAATGTCTTCAGCGATAATAACTAGCGAGCGTCCAGATTGAGCAATTTTTTCGAGTATCGGAAGAAGGTCTTTCATAACACTAATTTTTTTATCATAAATTAAGATGAAAGGCTCTTCTAATTCTGCTTCCATTGTTTCGGCATTAGTTACAAAGTAAGGCGAAAGATAACCGCGATCGAATTGCATACCTTCGACCCACTCGACGATTGTTTCAGTGCTTTTTGCTTCTTCCACAGTGATAACACCATCTTTACCAACTTTTTCCATAGCATCGGCGATTAACTTACCAATAGTGTGGTCGTTGTTTGCTGAAATCGAACCGACTTGCTCAATTTTCTTGCGATCGTCACCAACGGTTTGACTTAACGATTTCAAACCTTCGATTACTTTTTGAACCGCTATGTCGATCCCGCGTTTCAAATCCATAGGATTGGCACCTGCTGTTACATTCTTCATACCTTCACGAACTATTGCTTGTGCTAATACGGTTGCTGTTGTTGTTCCGTCGCCTGCAACATCTGAGGTTTTGCTGGCAACTTCACGAACCATCTGAGCGCCCATATTTTCGACTGCATCCTCGAGTTCGATTTCTTTTGCTACGGTAACTCCGTCTTTTGTAATTGTCGGTGCACCGAATTTTTTATCTATTACAACATTGCGCCCTTTAGGACCCAATGTAACTTTAACTGCATCAGCTAATTTATCGACACCGCGTTTTAACGCAGCACGAGCTTCTGAATCATAAGAAATTATTTTTACTGCCATATTATCTTCTCCTTTTTTTTGTTCAATTATTAAACTATTCCGAATAAATCTGATTCACGCATTATCAAATATTCTTCGCCTTTGATTGTTATTTCTGTGCCTGAGTATTTGCCATATAAAACTTTATCTCCAACTTTTACTTCCATTGGCTGAATTTTTCCATCGTCGCCTTTCTTACCAGGACCAACTGCTACAATTGTTCCAACTACTGGTTTTTCTTTGGCGGTATCCGGTAAAATAATTCCACCCTTTGTTTTTTCGTCTGCAACTTCGGGTTTTACTACAACTCGGTCTGCTAATGGTTTAATTTCCATATTTGTCTCCTTTAAAAATTATTTTAAATGTTATAACCTTGTTATTTTTCAATGAATTAGCACTCTCTGTGCAAGAGTGCTAACAATATAAGGAAATTTTTTAATAAATCAAATATCCAAAAATTTATTATATTAACTGAAGTTACGCAGAATTGACTTTTTGTCATGTTGAGCGAAGCGAAACATCTAAAAATAGCCTGAATTTGAGGTTTCAGATTCTTCACTTCGTTCAGAATGACTCTTTTGCGTAACTTCAGATATTAATAGAAAAATCCTTGGAGTCAAAAATGAAAAAATTATATAGGTCAACGAGCAATAATAAGATCGCTGGAATATGCGGTGGGCTCGGAGAAATATTGGATGTCGATCCCACCATTGTCCGTTTAATAGTTATAGTTCTTGCTCTAATTACTGGAGTAATTCCATTTGTTAGTGGATATTTAATTGCTTGGTGGATTGTTCCCTTGAAATCGGATTTGAAATGAAGTGGTTGTTCAAATTGATTACATTCCCAATTTGGTTCCCGATTAAAATACTATCGACCATTTTGAAAATAGTTATTACAATTTTAGCAATCTTTTTAATCGCATATATAGTATTAAGCTGTATATGATAGGGTGATTGATTTTGGAATTAAACTAATTTTATTTATATTAGCGATGCCTTTTTGGTTCACCGCAATTCGTTTTATGAAATGCGGGCGTAATTCAGTGGTAGAATGTCAGCTTCCCAAGCTGGACGTCGCCGGTTCGAACCCGGTCGCCCGCTCGACTGATATTAGAGATATGAAAATGTAATCTATTGGACGCTTAGCTCAGCTGGTTCAGAGCGCCGCCCTTACAAGGCGGAGGTC
>JASEGV010000004.1:6246-80716 GCA_030017895.1 Bacteroidota bacterium
TCGCAGGTTCGATCCCCGCAGCGTCCACTAATATGTTCTACACTTACATATTGTGGAGTGATTCAAAAAATATTTACTACGTTGGACATACACACGATTTAAACCAACGTCTTGAATACCATAACAACGCACGTTCTAATTTTACCAAGCGTGGCATTCCTTGGAAGTTAGTTTACTCTGAAGAATTTCGGACAAAGTCCGAAGCAGCTCGCCACGAAAGATTTATCAAAAATCGTAAAAGTAAAAAATTTATTGAAAATTTAATAGCAATCAATGCGAAGTAGGTTCAGAGCGTTCCGTCTCGTATCTCCGATTCGAGACGGAAAGGTCGCAGGTTCGATCCCCGCAGCGTCCACTAATATGTTCTACACTTACATATTGTGGAAAAATTCAATTCAATCGAGAATGTGCCTGTCATATAGTGGTCTTCGATCATCGGCAAGATAAAGGTTTGAATAAAATCAATAATAATAGACACGATTCGAATATTCTCAGAAGTCCTGCTTCCCTTGCAAGCACTCCGAATATTTATTATATTTGTATAGATGAAAATTGAAAGGAATTTTTATGAAACGAATACTTATCTTCGCAATCGTTATTATTCTGGCGGGCCTCTACAACTCACTTCATTCTCAGAATAAACAAACCAACACTGGAGAACGCACGTCAGTTGATTTAACTATCTATAACCAAAATCTTTCCCTCATCCGTGAGGAAAGAACTATCAATATCGCAAAAGGTTTCAGCCGGGTCATCATTCCTGATATCCCTGCGACGATTGATGGGACTTCACTTCATTTTTCGAGTCTGACTGACCCGTTTGCGGTTAGAGTTCTTGAACAAAATTATCAGTACGACCTTGTGAACCAGTCAAAACTTCTGGAAAAGTACATAGGTAAAGAAATTGAATTCATCCGTTTGAACGAAGAAACCAAGAAAGAGTACTCAGTAAAAGGAAAACTGTTAGCTGCCGGGTGGCAAGCTCCGTCTTCCTTCTATGGAACGGTCTCAACTGCCGGAGGTATGGTTGCTGAAATCGGTGGAAAGATAGAAATTAATCCAGTAGGTAGACTTATTCTTCCGAGCTTGCCTGAGGGGTTGATTCTGAAACCACAACTTGAATGGCTTGTAGAAAACTCAAAACCGGGAGTTCATAAAACTGAAATTAGCTATCTTGCCGGACAACTTTCGTGGAATGCAAATTATGTTGCACTGCTCAACAAAGACGATTCAAAGTTAGATTTGACCGGCTGGGTAACTCTGACGAATAATTCCGGAACTTCATTTAAAGATGCAGGACTTAAACTTGTTGCGGGTGATGTTAATATCGTTCAAGAAGAATTAAGAGGAGGAAGGTATGCAACTGATATGGTGATGATGAAAGCTGCTGAACCGCAATTTAAACAGACTGAGCTTTTTGAGTACAAATTGTATACACTGCAAAGGAAGACAAATATAAACAATAATGAAACAAAACAAGTAGAGCTTGTATCCGGTAAAAATGTTACTTCAAAAAAAGTATTTATCTACGACGGCTTGGCAGACCAGTGGCGTTCATGGTACAAGAATTACTCTTATCGTAACCAGAGTAGTTTTGGTCAGCAGTCGAATCCAAAAGTAGGTGTGTTTGTTACTTTCAAAAATGATGGAAAATCGGGACTTGGAATTCCGTTACCTAAAGGTAAAGTACGTGTGTACAAGCGCGACGACGACGGCAAAGAACAATTTATAGGTGAAGATCAGATCGACCATACTCCGAAAGATGAAGAGGTGCGACTATATTTGGGAAACGCGTTTGACATTGTAGGCGAGAGAGCGCAAACAGATTTTAAATCTTTTGCCGGCGGTAGAGTCGTTGAAGAAACGATACAAATAAAAGTGAGAAATCATAAGAGTGAAGCAGTCGAAGTTATGATTTACGAACACCCGTGGCGTTGGAGCGAGTGGGATATTACAAAGAGCAGCACTGAATGGGTAAAAGTTGACCAGTCCACTATAAAGTTTCCTGTGAAAATTGCGAAGGATTCAGAAAAAGTAGTAACCTATACCATCAGGTATTCATGGTGAGATAAAATTGATGTAAAATAAAAAACCTCCTTGCTGATAATGATGCGAGGAGGTTTTAAAAAATTAGAATTACAGGATAACCGATTTTTTGTAAAATGTTTATTATTATGTTCATAATTACTTCGAGCTTTTCGGTTTGATGTAATTCGTATTCGTATGGAAAGATAAGCATATTTCTGAGAACTGCCATGAGGTCGCAGGTTCTCCACCTCTTTTAAGCAGAACCCAGCCTCCACAAAGTTCCCCTCTTAATTTGTTTCTCCTTTATTACATATTTCAGGACAAAAAAAAGGGACAACTAAAAAATTAGTTGTCCCTCGAAAAATAAATACCAGTTGTCCTTATTTCATCAACAACATCTTTTTTGTTTGGTTGTACTGATCAGTATCAAGACGATATATATAAACACCAGTTGCAACTAATTTACCGCTGACATCAGTGCCTTTCCACGTTGCTTGATGCTCACCGGCTGCATATTTTGCATCCGCAATTGTATTTATCAAACGTCCATCAATATCGAAGATAGTAATCTTCACATTCGATTCTGTTGGTAATCCAAACTTAATCATAGTACTCGGGTTAAATGGGTTTGGATAATTTTGATTGAGATACCAAGCGCTTGGGATGTTTTTGTCATCGCCAACATTAGTGATGATAATGGTTTTAGAGTGCATCCCTGTCGCATGACCGGAAGCCCATGTTAAATCTTTAGTCGTATGGCAACCCAAACATGCAAAATCGAGTGTATGAGCCACGATGGAATCTGTTGGAATCTTTACGTTAAGAGAATCAGCAGTCCACATACCTGTGAATTTATTATCAGTTGTAGTTTTAATCTTCCACATATGCGATGCCTGGTCGCCACGATTATCATTTTGTTTCACTGCAGTATTTCCGATATATGGCATGTGGCAATCTTTGCATTGATTGTGTTGGAGCGTTACACCATCTTTGATAATATTAATTACTTTACTTTGGTGGCAGGAACAACCTTTTGCTATCGATTTTAAACCACCCCGGTCATAAACTGTGCTCTTGTGTGGATCATGGCAAGTTACGCATGTCATATTTGCAGTACGACGATGTTTTGTGAAAACCATTTGGTCGTATTGTTCACGATGATCTAAAAATTGCCCACCAGATTTTACAGGAATTCTTACACCAAGACCTCGAGCGTGACAAGTTTTGCAACCATTAAATCCATCTTTGGGAGGTTTGGTTGAAGGATTTTGAGTATGAGCTTTCGCTGGTCCGTGGCAGCCTTCGCATTGAACACCGAATTCAAAAAATGTCCCATCAAAACCAGGTTTATCTTCATAACGATATGGCGAAGTTGTTGCATCATATTTTTTCCAACCAGTAGTATGGCAACTCCCGCAAGTGTATAAGGCACCTGTTGGGGTGCGTAATGCAAATGTTTGATTTGCAACGTTTAAAGCATTATAAGCACTAAAAGTTTTAGGAGTACCTGGTAAGGTAGTCCCCAAATTAAATTGTGCTTTTGTCCCTTCAAAAATATAACCATTTTTGTTCATCCAACGAGCCTTCCAGCCAAAACCGCCTATTAGATACGAGACACTTGAATCTTGGTAGAGATCATCATAACGATATCCAAGGGCTAAAGCTTCAGGTGCAAGTGGAACGCCGTATTCGTTTGTTCCGGTTGGGAATGGACGATAAACTCCGTCGATTCCAATTTTAGTTGGGTCGATTTTTTGAATTTTCCAAGGGTGTCCTGACTTGTTAAACTCTGCAAGGTCGATTGGTTTGGTAGATATATGGCAGCCGAAACATGCAGCTTTCCCTGCATAATCGGGCCAAGTAGCTTGACTGTTCGCTTCTGAAAAAGCAACCAAAAAAATTAAGATAAATAAAGTTGTAAAAATTTTCATAAAAACCTCCTATTTATTTTTTTTGACATATAGTTATTTAATAATATTTTTAATTTAATAATATTTATTACTGCTGCCATCAATATAAATTACATCGGCAATATAACGAACTGATTATATAAAGTCAAGTATTATGCCACTATAACCCTCTTTTTTAAAGTATTAAATTAAGAACAAATCTATCAAATTGAATGGAAAATTGCGTTTTTGGGATAAAAATATTTATTTCTAACAATAATCATTTTCAATTCTGAATAAATGCAGTTAACAATTTATTAATTTCGATAAATTTATTAGTCTTGTTTCCCAATTGGAAATCTTTTCCCTTTACTGTTTGGATAAAAACTCCCCGCATTTTTTAATGGTGAAGTACTATCAAGCATATAATTTTTTTCAGGAATAAATAGTGGATCCACCGATAGATTACCCTTAATTCCCGTCAAGTCTTTGGTAAACCTATAATTGCCCATAATATTATTCCACACATTATTGAATGAGAATTCCACATTAACTGGATTGCCGTTCATCCAATAACCAACTTGCGGACAAACCCATTCGTCGCGCCAGCCATTATTTGTAATTATATTGTTATAAATTTTACCCACGGCAGTACTTTCCCAAACTGCAATACCACAATTCCCATTTTTGTCAACAACATTGTTTGCTACTTCCATAGTCGATGAACCTGTAATTACAATTCCCCATCCCAGATTTTCAAACACGATATTGTTTTTAACTATTGCGCTTGAGTTTCCGAAAGTTCCAATTCCTTTCCAATAATATGAGACGCTGTTTTTCATGACGGTTGCTTTTGCATCCCAGGTAATTCCTATGCCTACGCCCCTGCCCTGTTCGATAGTATTCTCCTGGATAACAGCAATGGCACCACGATAAAGAGCTATCCCATCCCAACTGTTGTTCCGGATGAGGCATTTTTCGATGATTAATTCAGAATTTTCGCGACCAACAATTCCAGAAATACCAACGACGGTATCATCTGAATATTCCTCGTTATCTTTGACGTGAACATTTTTTATGTGGACGATACTGTTTTTTGTTACAATTCCTCCGTTCGTAGCATTAGCGTCTCTATCACGTTTACCACCGCTAATCGTTAAATTGCAAATCGATGAACCGCCGCTATTCTGAAACAGGAAGCCATATCCGGCATTCGTGATAAGTTTTGTTTTGAACGGACCGGCACCTTTGATTACAACAGCTTTACCCTCTACAATAAAACCTGTAGTTGCTGTTACATTTGTATTTTGTTGACTGCAATTACCGCACTCTTCTTCGATATACGATCGTGGAAGTGCTTTGAATTCACCCTCATAAATTAATATTGTATCACCGTCAACAGAAATATCGATTGCAGTCTGCAAACTTTCGCCTTTTTTAACTTCGATGGTTCTGTTACCCGATAAAACATTAGAGTGAATTAAGATAATCGTTAATCCAAATATTATTAAATTTTTCATTTACTCCTCAGCCTGAGTTTCAAGTTTAATTACTTTGTAAGCTTTTAAAATATCTCTCCCAAAGAAAAGTAATCCCATCAGAACTGAAACCAGTCCGATTAAAAAGGAAAATATTGGTAAGATTTGTACAAATTCATGCGGGATGAAAAAGAACAAAGCTATTAGGAGAGATGTTAGAACAAAAAATATAGCCCCAATGATTTCGAAAAGGATAGCATTACGCAAAATGAAGGCGCGTGTTGAAAGCTCCTGCATTTGTTGGCGGACGCTGTGGAACCTGATATTTTCCGAATAGTCCAAGTCTTTCCCGGAAACTAATTGTTTCTGTAATCGACGTCGTTCTTCGTTCAATAATCGGATGCGATTGACAATAAATGAATACCGGTTTTGAAGCCCAAGAAGAATTAGCCCGCAGCTTGAAATCATTATTGCCGGGGCTAAAATTGCTTGAATTATCTGTGTAGCAGAAATATCGAACATCGGAATATGTTATTTATGTAAGATTATTTGACAATTGCACCGTTGGATATTTCTCCAGCGGTTGTTACAAAAACAAGTTTCCCATCAGTATCTGACGCCGCGAGCAGCATCCCTTGCGAGTCGGTTCCCATTAATTTTGTTGGCTGAAGATTCGCGACAACAATTATTTTTTTCCCGATTAAATCGCTTGGTTTATAATGTTGAGCGATACCGGCAACCAACTGCCGTTTTTCAGCACCTAATAAAATCTGTAACTTTAACAATTTTTCTGATTTTGGAACTTTCTCACATTCCATAACCGTTGCAACGCGTAAATCGATTTTTTTAAAATCTTCAATCGTAATTGTAGGTTTAATTTCTACCACTTGAACATCTGAAGACTTGTTGGGAACGCTTAATTTATCCAATTCTTTTTGTATAATTTCGTCTTCAATTTTGGTAAAGAGAATTTCAGAAATTCCTAATTTGGTACCCGGTTTTAATTCTAATTTCGCTGCGTTATTCCAACTGAAGTTTTCGCTGGTAACCGGCAAATTAAACAATGAATGTATTCGATGCGCCACACCGGGTATAACGGGTTGAAATAAAATAGAAAGTGTCCGAACTGCTTGTAGGCTAATGTTGATTGTTGTAGAACATTTTTCAGGATTATTCTTATTTGTTTTCCAGGGTTCGCTATCGTTAAAATATTTATTGGCAGAACGAGCGAGGTTCATAGTTTCGAGTACCGCCTCACGGAATTTATATTTTTCAATTAAGTTACCTACCGTCTCGGGTTTGAGCGTAAGTTCATTCACGAAAGCATTATCCAAATCAGAGAGTTCGTGTAATTGAGGAACAACGCCCTCAAAATTTTTATGAACAAAAGTAAACGTGCGATTTACAAAATTACCGAGGATATCGGCTAACTCGTTGTTATGCTTCGCTTGAAAATCTTTCCAATAAAAATCGGAATCGCGTGATTCGGGCATATTGACCGCAAGAGCATATCGCAGCGAATCGGCAGGATATTTTTCTAAAAACTCATCTACATCAACACCCCATCCGCGGCTTTTCGAAAACTTTTGTCCTTCCAAATTCAAGAATTCATTGGCGGGTACATTTGTAGGAAGTACATATTTAATATCGCTATTATCGTTCCATGCCATCAACATTGCCGGAAAAACTATACAATGGAACACAACATTATCTTTTCCGATGAACGCTACATACTTTGTATCATCTTTCGTCCAATAATCTTTCCACTTTTCGTTACCGTTCTTTTGCGACCATTCTTTTGTACTCGAAATATAACCTAACACTGCATCGAACCACACATACAAAACCTTATCCTTATAACCTTCTAACGGAACTTCCACCCCCCATTGCAAATCGCGCGTAACTGCTCGGTCTTGGAGACCATCGTTGAACCAGGATTGACAATACTTAATAACATTATCGCGCCAACCGTCTTCAGTATTTTTTTTATCTATATAATTTTTGAGTCGTTGCTGATAATCGCCGAGAGGAAAATACCAATGCGAGGTTTCACGCACAATCGGAGTATCGCCGCTGATTTTACTTTTCGGGTCGATCAAATCGGTCGGATTTAAAAAAGTGCCGCATTTTTCGCACTGATCGCCACGGGCATCGGGTGCTTTACAAGTCGGGCAGGTTCCTTCCACATATCTATCAGGTAAAAACATCCTCGCTTTTTGGTCGTAAAGTTGCTTCTCAATTTTTTCTTTTAATATCCCTGCTCTGTGCATCTTTATAAAAAATTCCTGTGCAATAGAATGGTGCAGCGGAAGCGAAGTTCGTGAGTAATTATCGAAACTCATCCCGAATTTTCCGAAAGCTTTTTTATTCAACTCGTGATATCTATCTACGATTGCCTGAGGTGTTGTTTTCTCGTTTTCCGCAGTGATCGTAATAGGAACGCCGTGTTCATCGGAGCCGCAAATAAAAAGTACATCACGTTTTTGTAACCTTTGATAACGGGCATAAATATCAGCCGGTAAATATGCGCCGGCTAAATGACCTAAATGTATTTTACCGTTTGCGTATGGTAACGCTGCGGTAATTAAAATTCTTTTATACTCTTTTTTCATTTGATTTATTGTTCGAATACCAAACAGCATTTCAACCTGCCACATTGTCCCGAAAGTTTCAGCGGATTATGAGATAATCCTTGTTGAGCAACGTGTTGAGAAGAAATCCGTTCAAAGTCGTGTAACCAAATTGTGCAACAAATTTGTCTGCCGCAAACACCGATACCACCTACTCTTTTAGTTTCATCCCGTACACCAATCTGTCGCATCTCGATGCGTGTATGGTAAACGAAAGCCAAGTCTTTCACTAATTCACGAAAGTCTATTCGGTGTTCGGCTGTGTAGTAGAAAGTCATCCGGTTCAAATCGAATTGGTATTCAACATCAACCAGACGCATCGACAACTGATGTTTTGATATTTTTTCGAGGGCTATGTTAAAAGTTTCGGCTTCCTTTGTTCGATTCTCTTGGAGCTGTTGTAAATCGCCTTCGTTTGCTAACCTGATAATTTTTTTTAACTCACCGCAGTTTCCCTTTTTTGTCTGCATTTTTAAGAAGGCGAGATTCCCTGTCGATACAACCATCCCGATGTCGCAACCCCTGTCGGCTTCAACAATTACATAAGTATTAATCTGAATACTCAATCCATTCTGCACACAATAAAAATCGCACCGGTCTGCTTTGAATTTAATGAGGGCATAACTAATTTCGGTAGTTACATTTTGTTGGGTTTCTTGAGGGCACTGTTTGCAATGAACATTCCCGTTTTGAGAATAATATTCATCAGGAAAGTTATTTCCTTTTGAATTTGTCTTCTCGTTTTCCTGCGGATACTTATTCTGATGCACTAATAGAACCTTAATTTTTAACTAAAATAATACGTCTTATTTTAATAACCATTACTGTAATAATCAATTTAATATATACATTTTTTTTGAGAAGTAAAAGAGCTTTTTCAATTTCTTTAAAAACAGCGTAGATATCGAAATTTTTATAGATAGCGTTAAATTTTTCAAGACGGGTTTTTTGGTCAACGTTTAAAACTTGATCGCTCCCAGTCGAGAGTGTATGCACATCACGGAACCAAACCTGCAGCAGTAAAAGCAACTGTTCGATTTCAGCCCGATCGTTTTCTTTTGTCATTTTTTCTATTTCCTCTGAAATCTTCACAGTGTTTTGAGTAAGAATGATCGCCAAAAAATCCACAAGCTGATTCCGTTTTGCATTCAAATTAGTTTGCATTAACTGCAAAGCGTGCGTGTAACTTCCATTTGATAGACGTGAGATGATTTTGCTCTGCTGTTCATCTAAGTTTTCGCGACTTTGAAGTGCGTCAGATATTTCATCTTCCTTTAAATCTTCAAATCGAATTAATTGGCATCGTGAAATAATTGTGGGAAGTAATGCGTCTTTGTTCGATGTTGTGAGAATCAATACGGTTTCGCCCAGAGGTTCTTCAAGGGTTTTTAATAACGCATTAGACGATTGTTCATTCATTTTTTCTGCATCGAAGATTATGATTACTTTCCTTCCTTGCGATAAAACACTGAGTGCAGATTTTTTCCTTATTTCCCTGATGCTTGTAATTTTTATGAAATTGGCTCTTTCAATTGAGATTTTATGATAAGGATTCTTGGCTTTAGCTGCTAACTCGGAATAAACTTGTGAAAGTTCTTCTGGCGTTAATTTTTCGAGTGGAAAATCATCGGATAATTCACTCTTACCTACCGGAAGAGGAAACACGAGGTGAACATTAGGGTGTTGAAGGATACTAACCTTATGACAATCGGGGCAAGAATTGCAGGAATCGGTTAATGCAGTTTTACAATTAAGGATTTTTGCGATTTGAATGGCTGCCGCATCTTTGCCAACACCGTCGCCACCGTATAAAAGCAACGAATGTGGTAAACGATTTTGTTCGAGATGCTTTTGAATTATTCTCTTAGCTCGATTTTGTCCTATAACTATATCCCAGCTCATATTAGAATGCGTGTCCAATTCCGAAATTTAAAACTCCATTATAGAGTGTTTCGTTAAAAAATTTTTTCTGATAGATCCATTTTTTCCCTGCAATTTCCATCGGGTCGTAAACTCTAATCCCGAAATCAAACCTCACCGGTCCAACAAAAGTATCGTATCTGATACCTACTCCGGAAGCAATTGCTACATCTTTGATGTTTACGTCTTTGAAATTATTCCACAGGTTCCCATAATCTAAAAAATAAACAGCCCATAAGTTTTCCAGATTTAAAATCCATAATTTCCCAAATCCGCGCATGTGGTTTATGCGAAGTTCGGTGTTACCTTCAAATAGGAAATTTCCACCTAATGGGATTTCGCGTTGCAGCATTGAGCCAAGCTCACGATTTTTCCAACCACGCACGCTTCCACTTCCTCCTGCAAAAAATCTCCTATTCAATGGAATTGATATATTTTGATTTAGTTTGCTTTCACCATATTTATCCTGATATCCGGCTTTCAGTTTTACAGCTAAAATATTAAATTTTGTCCGCGATAAATCTTTATACCACCTTCCAAATAAAGTTACCTTGTAGTATTGAGTGAATGGAAGTGACTGCTGAATAGTTTTTAAAACATTTTGGAGAATTCCTGACTCCTCAATGGATGCGGCATGAAAAAAACCTTCTGTTGGTGAAAACATATCGTTGGTTTTATCCCTCTGCAAAGTAAAACTCAGAATAGAGTTAAACTGCGGTTGCTCCTCTTGCTTCAAACGGGTGATGCTCAATCCTGTTTTAATCGTATCCTCGATCCAATTAACGTCCGATCGTTCTAATATCCAATCAATAAATCCGGTTGTATAAGTAGCAAATTGATTAATCAACCCGATTTTATTTCGAACGAGTGTAACAAAGTAAAAGTTTTTTTTATCAGCGATTAACGATAATGACCACGTTCCATTTAGTGTACGTGTGAAAAGGTAAGGTTGAATTATCTGAAAATTCAAATCTACTTTACCCTGGACTGAATTGTCTTTCAAGCCGTACTTACCGAAAACCCTTCCAAAATTCCACTCTTGCACTGATTGCGTATTGAAACGTAATCGTAAATTAAAATTCCGGGCATCACCAAGAAAATTTCGGTTGGTATATCCAAGACCTAAACCCAAATTAAATACGTTATCTTCATCCGATAGAATTACTTCGGGGGCAATTTCGTGTTTATCTCTTGGCTTCACACGAACGCTAATCGGGAGCAAATCGCCAATCGTAGTAACAGCAATTTCCGGAATCTCAACTCGGGCTGCCTCAAACAAACCTAACCTGTTTAAATTCCTTTCAGATGATATTACTTTATTTTTACTTATTAACTCTCCCGATTTAAAATCTAAATGTTTTGTAATAATCTTATTTGTTATATCCTCACGAGGGGGTTCAACAACTATACTTAATTCTCCGAATTTATATTTTTTACCGGGGAGTATTGCATACGTGATTTTAAATCTGTTAGTCGAGAAGTATCTGATTGCAGTTGAACTTTCGGGCAGTATAGTAACCAGAGGATATCCACTGTTTGAAATAATCTCAGTTATTCTTGTGGCTTCGTCGTTGATTTTAGATTTTTCGTAAGGACTTCCTACTTTAATCTTTGGTTCCAAGAATATTTCATTCAGCACCTTTTGATCTATACTTTCAATCCCTCTGTATTCTACGGTATCGATATACGATCGTTCATTTTCATCTATCTTCAAATCAATTTTGATTACAGTAGTGTCGGAATTGTATGAATACGATGAAGCGGCATTCAGATTAAAGAATCCATAATCGTGATAGAGTTGTTTCAAGCGTTCAATATCAGAATAATAAACATCTTGATAAAAATATTCTGTTTGTCTTCCAAATTTTTCGCCAAATATGTTATACAAGAATTTTGAAAAAGCGCCTGGTGATATTTTTGTAATAAAAGTTTCTAAAATTGTTTTATCATCAAAGAACTTATTACCCGATAATTCAATATTATTTACTTCAAGAGGCTTCTCTGATACTACATCTTGAGAAAACAACGGAAGGGAAAACAAATAGATTAATACGAGTAAATAAATACTAATTCTGCAATGGTAATTATATTTGATTAAAAATATCAAGTGGGTTCAGTTTATAAAAAAACCCATCCGGTTGAACAAGATGGGTTTCTTAGTAAAGGTTTATAAAATTTATTAAGATTCAAATCTAATATTCATTTTCGTCTTCAAAGAAAAAATCTTGATCCGAGGGAAAGTCGACCCATATATCTTCCATACTTTCATACGGTTCGTCGGAGTCTTCAAGTTCCTGCAGATTTTCAATAACTTCGATCGGCGCACCGATTCGATTCGCGTAATCGATTAATTCTTCTTTAGTAGCGGGCCAGGGCGCATCGTCTAAATGTGCAGCGAGTTCCAAAGTCCAAATCATAAAATAATTCTCCTTATTAAAATATTAACGCTTTGAAATATTTCTGACATATTCATTCACAGATAGATTGTCTAAAAAGTAATCAATAGGATTTTGTTTGACACCTCTGTAGTGGACTTCGTAATGTAAATGGGGCCCACTTACTAATCCGGTTCTTCCACTTTTTGCAATCAGGTCGCCACGTTTAACCTTTGCACCCGAACGGACAAGTACCTTCGATAAATGAGCATACAAAGTTTGATAACCAAAGCCGTGATTGATAACTGCAACGATACCATAACCGCCACCGCTGCGTCCACCAAATTCGACTGAACCATCGCCGGCTGCATATACCGGTGTACCAACGTCATTGATGATATCCAAACCTTCGTGCTTACGGAAGAAACCGAGAACCGGATGCATTCTTTTTCCGAAACCACCGATTGAATGATATCCGTCCATCGGTTTTAATGCCGGAAGTGCTGCAAAAAGTTTCTGATTGTAATTATACTTTTGAAGAACTTTCGCGTAACTTTCGCTTTGCTGATTTATTTCCCTGCTCAGTTTATCGGCAATGTCGTTTATCTGACTGAGAGCGTTTTCACTATTATTCAAAATTTGTTTAGAATCAAATTTAAATATACTACCGCCAACGCCAACCTTCAACTCATCCGTATCCAGTTTAGGAATATCAACCAGTAATCTGAGATAATCGCCTTGAGTATTAATCTTGTCGATGTCAGTTTTAAATTCTTCAAATCTTTGTGTTAAAGATGATATTTGAGATCTTAAAACTTTGTTTTCATCTACAATTTTATTAATTCGATCATAACCGAGATTTAAAAAATCGTAAATAATATAATTTCCACTAAAGATTATACTCACGATCAAGACCACACTCGAAAGTATCGTAACTATGGTTTTAAAACCAAAGTGCTTTACCTCCTTATAAGTAAGGTCTTTTTCGGAAAAATAGAAATATTTACGGTTCTTAAAAATCAATATAAAATGTGTTTTATTTAGTTAATTTGCCTTCCCATCAACGATTTTAAAATAAAAGTTGATGAAATAAGCTGTTTTCAAACAAAGTTACAATACTTTTTTGCTAATTATATATAAAAAAAAATCATTTGTCAAGAGTAATTTCACTTTTTTGGAATTTTTATTCAAAATCGTGTTCAAAGTAGTTTATTGCTCTATCGCCTAATCGCTTACTTTTTTCATCAATCACTGCCTCCAGACGTTTAGCAAATTCCTTGGCGGCATCGTATCCATAATGCTTTAGCAAGTAATTCATCGCTATAACTTCGCAAATTACAGTTACATTTTTGCCGGGGAATATTGGTAATTTTACGTGCAACAGTTCGACTCCGACAATTTCGATGCCTTCAGTATCCAGGCCTGTGCGTGTATAGTCCTCGTCCGGATTCCAATCTGTAAGTTCGATTACAACTTCTACTCTTTTTTGAAATCGAATAGCCCTGATACCGAACATCGAACGAACATCAATCAAACCGAGACCACGGATTTCCATAAAATGTTTTACGATATCCGAACCGGCGCCCATTAAAATTCCTTCGCCTTTCCGTGTTATCATAACCACATCGTCTGCAACAAGCCGGTGGCCCCTTTCTACTAAATCAAGAGCAATCTCGCTTTTGCCAATACCTGATCTTCCCATTAAAAGAACACCGATTCCATAAACATCAACGAACGACCCATGAACTGCGGCTTGTACAGAAAATTGGTCGTCCAAAAAATCACTCAAAAAATAAATGAATTTTGTTGTCTCCAAAGATGTTTGCATAACTGCAATCTTTTTTTCTGTCGCCAATTGAACCAGTTCATCGCCGAGGACGTTGCTGCTGGTTACTACAATACAGGGAATATCAAATTCTATTATTCTTTTGAACGATTTGATACGATCTTCAAGCGATAGATGCCTCAAGTATTTAACTTCGGTATTTCCAAAAATTTGCACCCTGTTGTAAGAAAACAAATCGACATAACCTGCTAAAGGTAATCCGGGGCGATGAAAATTTTTATCAATGATTTCTTTTTCAAAACTAGTCTCACCGTTGAGTAATGTTAAAGCAAGTCTCTCTTTGTTCGATTCGTACAAATAACCGACAGTGATACTCTTTTTGCGGGTTTCTTTGACTTCTAATTTCATATTAGAATTTCCTTTTGAATTCCCTAACCTGCTGCTTATTTTTTCCGCGTACTTTAGATTTTATTTTTGAGAGTTGCTTTTCTAATTTCAGGACGGTTTGATCAATCGACTTAAAAAAGTTTTCCGATTTTTCAGTTGCAACAATATCGTGCCTGTAAAGATGTAAACTCATATCAACAATTTTTGAATTATTGTCGGACCCCTCCTGGCTGAATGTTGCATTACAGCGAAGGATTCCATCGAAATGATTACTTAGTTTATTTATTTCTGCGATTGCATGCTCTTTTACATTTGAATGCAGTCGAACTTTGCGTGCAGTAATATGTACGTCCATTTGTATTCCTTTCTTTTTGTTTACGATTTTGGATGAGCTTGATCGTATATACTCTTTAACCGATCAATAGTTACATGTGTATATATTTGAGTCGTTGATAAACTCTCGTGTCCTAATAATTCTTTTACCGCCTTTAAGTCGGCTCCTCGATTCAATAAATGTGTGGCGAAGGTGTGCCGAAGAACGTGCGGACTTTTTTTCTCGATATCAGAAACCTGTTGAATATAGTGGTTTACAATATTATACACTCCTTTGGGATACATACGCTTTCCACGATTCGAAATAAAAACTGAACGACGTTCTTTTTCAGACGTCGTTTCTGAAAATAATTCCTCACGTCTCAGCAGGTATTTTTTCAATGCTGACTTTGCTTTTTCTCCAAAGGGAGTAATTCGGACTTTTCTACCCTTTCCGATAACTTTCAGTGTTTTATTGTACCAATCGATGTTTTCAAAATTCAACTGTATCAATTCGTTAAGCCGGATGCCTGTGCTGTATAAAAGCTCCAACAACGCTTTATCCCGCAAACCTGTTACAGCCGCTTCATTCGGAAGTTCTAACATTTTGATCATCGCTGATTCATCCAAAAATGAGGGTAATTTTTTAGGAATTTTTGGAGTTGCGATGTTTATAGTCGGATTCGATTTAATTATTTTTTTTCTGTGTAAATATTTGCAAAAAGAACGTACCGAAGATAGTTTTCTGGCAATACTTTTTTTTGATATTCCATTCTCAATCAGATCGCCTAAAAAAAGTCGTATCGTTAGATTGTCAATAGTATTTAATTGATATTTTTCAGAAGAAAAATGTTTTGTGAAAAACGAGTTCAGTTGTAACAAGTCGTCCTCGTAAGATGACACTGTATTGGAGGAATAGTTTTTTTCGAATTTCAGATAATCTAAAAACGATGTAATATGATCTATCATATCAAATTAGCTTGCTTCAGCTTCTACAACAGTTATTTCGATTTTGGCTTTGCAACTTGGACATACGTGATGTGTGCCGGTTTTTTGTGAGTATTTTTCGACTAAATATGCTGATCCACAAACTTCACAAGGTTTATCAACCGGTTTATTCCACGATGCGAAATCGCACTCCGGGTATTTTGAACAACCATAGAAGATTCGTTTACTTTTTGTTTTTCTTTCTATCAAATTACCAACTTTACATTTTGGGCATTTCATCGGCATCGAGATAGGTTTTGTATTTGTGCAAGTAGGATAATTTGAACAACCGAGGAATGTTCCAAATTTGCTGGAACGAACGAGCATATCGCCACCGCATTTTTCGCATTTCATACCTTCGAGGTGTTCGTGTTTAGCCAAATCATCATCAATGGGTTTTGTATTTTTGCATCCGGGATATCCGCTGCACGCTTTAAACCTACCGTTGCGCCCCCATTTAATTACCATTGGTTTTTCGCATAATTTACAAGGTTCTTCAGTTATTTCTTGCAACGATTTTTTAATTTCAGTAGCCAGTTTAACCCGTTTTTCCAATGCTTTGCTGAATGGGATGTAAAAATCGTCCATCACTTTTTTGTATGTCCGTTTACCCGAAGCAATTGTATCTAATTCTTCTTCCATCTTCGCAGTAAACTTTACATTTAAAACTTCGGGGAAATTTTGCCCCAACAATCGGTTAACACTCATCCCTAATTCGAGTGCAAACAATTTTCTCTCTCTCTGTTCAACATACTTGCGGTCAACTATTGTACTAACTATCATAGCGTAAGTGCTCGGACGCCCAATCCCATAAGCTTCCAAATCTTTGACCAAACTGCTTTCGTTATATCGAGGCGGTGGCTTTGTGAAATGCTGTTTGGGAATCATACTTAATAATTGAGCATTATCGTTGATATGAAGATGAGCCGGAATCTTTGAAACAGGATCGGCATCGGGTGTAACTCCGTTTTCTTCTTGTATGTCGTCGTAAACTTGCAAGAAACCTCTGAACTTAGGCGTCGTTCCGGTCGCTCGAAATAAATATTCGCCACCACTTAATTCAACAGTAACTTGATCAAATTCGGCTGATGACATTTGTGAAGCTACAAAACGATTCCAGATAAGTTCATATAAACTATACAAATCTTTATTATGAAGATATTTTTTAATTGTTTTGGGATTGTACTTCATAATTGTCGGACGAATTGCTTCGTGAGCATCTTGGGAAGCTTTAACCTTTTTGAATTGGCGTGCTTCTTTGGGTAAATAATCGCCACCATAATTGTTAAAAATAAATTCGCGAACAGCAGCAATTGAATCGGTACTTAAACGCGTTGAATCGGTGCGCATATAAGTAATCAAACCTACCAATCCATCTTCTCCGATTTCGACACCCTCGTAAAGATTTTGAGCTAACTGCATTGTTTTCTTTGCTGAGAAGCCGAGGCGTGATGCTGCCTCCTGCTGTATAGTACTTGTAATAAAAGGTGCCGGCGGATTTCGTTTTACTACTTTCTTCTGAAGATTCGAAATCTTATACTGTTGATTCGAAAGTTCATTCACATATCCTGTTGCAGTTGTTTCGTCCGAAATTCTCGGTTCTTGACCGGTAACTTGAACGAGTTTGGCGAAGAAAGGTTCGCTCTTATCGGTTTTGAATTCGCCGGTGATCGACCAGTATTCTTCACTCATGAAACTTTGAATAAGTTCTTCGCGATCACAAATCAATCGCAGAGCAACCGACTGAACCCGCCCGGCTGATAAACCGTAATAAAATGTTTTCCAAAGGAAAGGACTGATTTTATATCCTACGATACGATCCATCGCGCGGCGCGCTCTTTGTGAGTCGACTAAATGCTGGTCTATCTTGTGAGGATTTTTCATCGCCTCATTTATTCCGGATTCTGTAATTTCATGAAATAGAACGCGGTAGATATTTTTGTTATGCTTCTGAATTTCTTCTGCAATATCGTAAGCAATTGCTTCACCTTCACGGTCAGGGTCAGTCGCTAAATAGACAGCATCAACTTCGGAACTCAGTCGACATAATTTTTTAACGACCTCTTCTTTCCTTTCGATTAATTCAAAATTCGGTTTGTAGTCGTTATCAACATCCACCGAGAGTTTATTTTTTGGGAGGTTTTTTATGTGCCCGACTGAAGCTTCTACAGTAAAATTTTTCCCTAAATATTTTTTCACCGTCTTTGATTTTGAGGGAGACTCGACGATGACAAGTGATTTATTCATATAATAATTACTTTCGTTTCAATTAATAGTTTCGTTGTCGTAAGAAGAGCTTCCCAAAACATGTTCGTCTTTTTGAAAAATTATTGAAGCAGTTATTGCTATCATTTCTCTTAAATCGACAGAATGTGAATAATTTATCATTATTCTTTCAATTATAAATTCCATTTCAATATTGCTCACTATCTCGAGTTCGCGGAGTTGTAATAAATAACCGTAAGCTTCGGGCATAATAATTAATTTTTCTACATCATGAAGAATCCTATGTGAATTCGTTTTTTCCGAAGGTTTAAAATTCAAGTTCATTTCGGCTAAATACAATCTATCGAACAGCCAGCTGAATGCGGCGTTCATTTCCGAGGTTGTAAAGCCCAATTTCTCTAATTTTTGGACATCAATTTCCTGTAGAGATTTTTGGGTTGTCTTAATTTCGTTCAACACGTAAACTATTATTTCTATGATTCTATCTTGCATTATTCTAATTTATAAATATTTTTGCATTTCCCTAAATACATATCTTCCAACAAACTCATTTTCTTTTTAGTTCGTTGGGTCGTGTCGGTGTATCCAATCAGGTGTAATGTTCCGTGGATAAGCAACCGATTTAATTCTTCTGATATCTTGACTTTATATTCTTTGGCTTGACGCCTGGTTTGATCGATATTGATATAAATTTCGCCTTCGATTTTTTTATCATCATTCAGCGGAAAACTTATAACATCGGTGGTCCAATTATGATATAAATATTGTTTATTCAGTTGGGTGATGTATTCATCGTCAACGAAAACGATATTGATATTTTTTTGGAGGGATTTTTCTCCCTTTAAAACGAACTTAACGAGCGAAACAATTTTGCTCTTATCTATTTTTTGTTTTTTATAGTTATTGAAAACCGTAATCAAGATAATTTCAGATTATTAATTATTTTTCAGGAAATAAACTTTCGGTTAACGACAAGGCGATACCCGACATCATTACTTCTGGAGCAAGCCGTGTAAAATCGCCGGAGAGGATTTTACGATCGACATTAGCGTAGAGCGAACAGCCGGCTTCACGTTCGACAATTAAGCCGCTAAGTTTACCGTTCATATCTCCGATAAATGTAACTTCATTCAACTCTTCACTCACAGCAAATCCTGTGCAAAAATGTAATTGCAAAAAAGAATTGAGTGCATAAACCGATACCATTGTACCAATTTTATCTCCGATTAATATATCAGGATAAATTTCTAAAGCAAGTTTTCGCTTTTCTTTTTCGTTACGGAGTTCGTACCGATAAAAGTTTCCAATTTTTTTTAGTTTCGTTTTTAGAACCTTACTAATAACCGATAAACTATTTTTATTGAAAGTATAAAACTTCTCTGTTTTACTTTTCATTTTATGTCCTAAGTTTAACAATAAAAACCCCGCAAGATTCCTCGATAGAGTATCTTCGGGGTATTTGAATATTTAAAAAATACAATTATCTGACAACAAATACTTTTTGGGCTTGCAGTCCTTTATTTCCTTCTACAAGCTCAAATTCAATCAGATCACCTTGATCTAATTTTTTAAAATTTGCTTTGGTTTGGATTTCGGTGTAGTGGATAAAAATATCTTTTCCGTTTTCCCACTGAACAAATCCGTAACCTTTTTTTGCATCAAACCACTTTACCTTGCCTTTTGGCATAACGACCTCCTCTAAAAGTTTTACCATTAATAGTCGCAAAACATCTCAGGTTAATAATTTATTAATTGTGCGACTATCGCGGTAAAGTTACCTGAGTGTTTTTAGAAAAAAAATTAAATATTTCAATTTTATATCATACCACCTAAAAATCCTAATAATCAACCGACAAAAACCCCATTAATGGAGAAATTATCTGTAGCTAATATACGATACGAATTCAATTTTGTCAAGTCTTCAATTATTTAAACTTCAATTTCCAGCCCTTCGTACGAGACGATACAGGTAAATTTATAATCACGAATTTTTATTTCTTTTAAGCATTTCTTGTAAATTTCATCAATTTTATCATCATTATGCGATGGATCGTGATGAAAAAGTATCAATTTTTTGACCTTCCCTTCGGCTGCAACCTTTAGTGAAAATAAATAGTGCGAGTGCCCCCAACCCACCCGATCAATATATTCTTCGGGTGTGTAGGTAGTATCGTAGATAAGTACATCGGCACCCATCACAAAATTAAAAACTCGCTGATTTGGTTCTGGCTTGCATTCCAAATATTTATTAACGATATCTTGTTCAACGTTACGAATCGATTGAGCAACATAACGATCAAATGGTTCATTATCGCTTATATACACTATTGATTTCCCGTTTTGAGTGATACGATAGCCGATTGCAAATGTTGGATGATTCAAATATATACTTTTAACATCAGCATCGAACACTCTGAATTCATCTTCGCCGATAGGTTTGAAATTGATTTTTGCTTTAAGTTCATTCAATTGTATCGGAAAATATACTTTGTTCATCTGGTCTGAAATCATATCGGGAAGCGAAACACTTTTTGTTTCGCCGGATACGATCGTAAATTCGTTCCCCGAAATAAATGCTGGCTTAAAAAAAGGGAATCCCTGAATATGATCCCAATGCGGATGCGATATCAAGACGTAAGCATTTATTGAATCACCGGTTTCAATCAGCTTCTCGCCAAGATTCCGTATCCCGGTACCGGCATCTAATATAACTAAATTATTGTCATCCAATCGTAACTCAACACAAGGTGTATTGCCACCATATTTTACAGTTTGTTTACCCGGTGTCGGGATTGAACCTCTTGTTCCCCAAAATATAAGTTTCATATTTTTCCCCGATTATTATTTTAGATATGACTTAGCATAAATAATATAATTTCTTGCAGACTCTTCCAACATATTCTTTTCGTCGTTACGCAACTGCCGCATAACTTTTGCAGGGACACCAGCCACGAGCGAGCCATCGGGTATTTTCATGTTCTGTAAAACCACAGACCCCGCTGCCACTAATGTATAGTTGCCAATTACTGAACCATCCAATATACAAGAACCCATTCCTATCAAACTATAATTACCCACACTGCACGCGTGCAGAATTGCACGATGTCCAACAGTTACGCCTTCGCCAATAATTGTGGGTAGAACTTCCGATACATGAATAATTGCCCCATCCTGTATATTCGTTCCTTTCCCGATTGAAATACTATTAATATCGCCTCTTATTACAGCATTGAACCATATACTGGCATCTTCCATAATTAAAACATCCCCAATAATTTCGGCGCTATCGGCAGTGAACGAGGGTGAGATTAATTTCGGAATTTTATTTTGATATTTGTGAATCATAATTATTTTTTCGATTGATAAATTGGAGGTTTCCAGTTTTTCTTTTTCCAAGATACCAACTCGATACGAACTTTCCCAATTAACACTTTCATTTTAGCTACAATCGGAACTCGTGCTTCATCGTTACTGAACCATCCTTCGAACCCGCCCGAAAAGCCATACACTCCTTTAAAATCTGCACGACCGTTAAATTCTATTACATCGACCGGATAATCGACTGCATCGATATTTACGCTTTCATTTTTATTTGAAAAATTTATTGTAGTATTTGATATTTGTTCGACTACTACTGTCGGTATTCGGACGGTTCTGTTCCGCAATAAATTATACCGTGCAAAATAAAAGAGGGATAACCCATCCTGCGACAATGTATCGATCTTGAGTGTATCTCGTTTATCTAACATTCCTTTTCCCCAAATGCCAAATTCAAAAAATATTCTATTATTCGCGTAGTCAAAATCGTATGTAACATATTTAATTTTCGACCCATCTTTAGACCTTGAACGAAACCAATACGAAGTAACATTACTATTGATTTTGCTCTCATAAATTTCATGCAGATCAATAAACGGTAATCCTTTATAACTATCCATATATGCGATAGTTTTGTACATCACTTTACCATCCTGAATAATTTTTTCTAAAATTTTCAAGCGTATTTGCCCTAAGGTGATGAATGCATAACTTACATTGTAAGTAAGTTCCTCACCGACCTCAAATTCAAATGCTTTGTACAAAGAATCTGATTCGGGATTCGGAAAAGCGGCAATCAATTTTATTTGAATGAAGACAAATAATCCGACGATGAAATAAATTCTGTTCAGCTTCATCTCTAATTTTATTAACCACAGCTACGGTTTTAATCCTGCAATTTTCTCGGCTTCAGGAAATAGTGATATCGCTTTTTTTAATTGAACGTCTTCAGACTGAATAACAGGGTATGAACCTTCGTTACCCCAGATGTTTCGACCAATCTGTGCTTTTGCAAAAACTTTAATAAATCGAATATCTTTTTCGTATTGTTCTTTATTAAACTCAATTCCTCTTTTCTTGCCCAGCTCTACGATTTCTTCTAACATTCCATCGGAAATACTGAATTCGTTTAAGAATTTTTTGAAATCTTTTTCATAATTTTTACGGAACGCTATTCCTTCTTGTTCAAAAAATTTGTTGGCAAATTCTAAGAATATTGCTTTACCGCGAAGTTGAGCAGAATAATTGGTTAACCTTTCGGTTTTAATTATAAAATCCGGAGAAATTCCGCCGCCGCCGTAAACTGTTCGTCCCTTGGCAGTCAAATACTTCGGACGCGATGTATCGCTTTCAACTTTATGATCGATGTTATCAAGCTCTTCTTCCTCACCATCTTCGAGGGGCTTACGGTAATCTGCCATATCTTTACCGTATGGTTTTTGTATCAAACGTCCCGAAGGTGTGTAATACTTTGCGATAGTTAAACGGAATGCTGAGCTATCGGGCAAATCAAACTGCCGTTGCACTAATCCTTTACCGAACGATGTTTCGCCCACAACTAAACCACGATCCCAATCTTGAATCGCACCCGATACAATTTCGCTTGCTGATGCTGATCCATGATTGATAAGCACAATGATAGGAATGTTTTGATATTTTGAAATACCGCTCGAAATGTACTCTTCTTCAAATTCTTTTCTACGTGATTTTGTATAAACGATTTTCTTCCCCGGTGGAAGGAGTTCATCAGCCATCTTGAAAGCTTGCTCTAAATATCCACCCGGATTATTTCTTAAATCGAGTATCAACCGTTTCATACCTTTATTTTTTAGTTTTTGTAAAGCCTCTACAAATTCATCACGCGTAGTTGCTGAAAAACGGTTTACACTTAAGTATCCTATTTCATCGTCTATCATATATGAAACATCAACACTGTAGAGAGGAATTTTATCCCGAATAATTTCGAATTCGAGTAAATCTTTCATACCTATTCGCAGAATTAGAACTTTAACTTTTGTTCCTTTAGGACCGCGTAATTTTTTGGGAACGTCTTCACGCTTGATTCCAATAGCAGAAGTGTCGTCGATTTTTATAATTTTATCGGCGGCTAATATTCCCAACGCTTCGCTCGGACCTCCAACAATCGGAGAAACCACTATCAATGTATCATTCAAAACATCGAATTCAATTCCTATTCCCTCAAAACTGCCTCTGAATTCTTCTTCTGCCCGTTTGGCTTGTGCGGCTGGAATATATACAGAGTGTGGGTCTAATTTTTGGAGTAAACCAACAATCGCTCCTTCGACTAACTCTTTTGAGTTTATATCTTCAACATAAAATTTTTCAGTTAAACTTAAAACATCCTTAAATTTGCTGAATTGCACATAAATATTATCACCTGAAAAAACGGTGTTTAATTGAGTTCCAAAAAATAAGGCAGCCGCCATTAATATAATGACCGTTGCCCACGAAAAACGTTTTATCATAAATAAACCTCTAATGATTGATTTCACTGTTTTAGTATATTTAAAAAACAAATTAAAGTCAAATGCTAACGCACTGGTTTCCACTCATCTACGATAGATTTTTTGAATAGTAACACAGTAATTGCATTTAGTAACCATAATAAAATTATTTTTAAGTATCCGCTTTTTCGATACCTACGCGGCGATTCGAAAACTCGTAATTTCCAATCGAATTTAATCTTGCCATACCGACGCACTCGCCGGAAAAAGTCAAAATCTTCACCGGCAGCAACTCTCTCGTCGTAACCGCCAACTTGATCGAACATCGCCCGTTTTACGACGTGGCATTCGCCCCGTCCCATCCCCAACCCTATCACATTCAAAAAGTAAAAATATACATTTAAAAAATTGTGGAAAAAATTATCGGCAAAAGTTTCTATTTCGGGGTAAATGTAAACAGGAGCCGTGATACCTTTTACTGACGGCAATTCGATAACTTTTCTTAAATGAGTGAAGAAGAAATTGATGTCTGAAATCAGGGTGTCGCCATTTATAAACACAAGTATATCGCCGCTCGATGAACGAGCCCCGGTGTTCCTTCCGATTGAGATGTTTTGTTTTACACGGTTTTTGTTTTCGACCACAACGTCGGCATACTTCCGTGCAATTTCCAAAGTCCTGTCAGTCGATCCACCATCGCTAATAACTAATTCAATGTTGTGGCTTTTTTTTAGGTCAGCTGTAAATTGTGAAAGTATCCCAACTATAATTTTTTCTTCTTGCAAAGTGGGTATTACGACACTTATTTTTTTCGCCTCGTTCAAATATCAAAAATTCTTTGTCTAATTTGTATTTGCCAGTTGTCTATTAATTCAATGTTCCACACGGGCATAACAATTGAACTTTGATACACCTTTTCTAAACCCCCTTCTGAGAGTGAGACTGTTTCGACCGGACATCTCCAAAACTCGGCTGGTTTTTCGGTTTCAAGCTCAACCCGGATCTTCAACCATTCATCGACTAAATTTAGTTTAGTGATGTTGGATAAACTACCGATGCTTTTTAAACGGCGGTCAGTTAATTCGATTCCCGCAGCTTCATAATATCTATCGGGCGCATCACCAGCCATCAAACCATAATTCCACTCCACTCCAAACCGAAGTTTTAGTGGTTTACTCTCTTGGTTGATTAGTTTATACTCGACTGTAATTTCAGATGAGTCATGTGGAACGAATATTTTTTTGATTAATTGAATTTTCGAGATTGTGTTTTCATAATTGACTGTACCATTGTGAACAAGGTCGATGATAGCCGTTTTATTTTTTTTGTAAGACCGAACATCGTATTTCCCAGATACAAAACTACCCCTTTCATTGTAATTCATTTTCATAAAATCATCGGCCGAAGTATTTTCATCAAAGAAATGGTCAATCAAAGATGCGTGTTGATATTTATCGTAGATTAAAAATTCGTGCAGATTCGATTCTTTGGTTTGGTCGGGCGAGAGATTTCTCTGTAATAATTTTCTATGCGACGCTTCCGGACGACGGCTAACGATATCAAGAATATTCAGTTGTTTCAGTTTATGGTCGTACTCGAAAATAGCACCGCCCATATCCGGTTTAATATAAACATTTGATGTAGGTGATTCGACTATTACTTCCATCTGTCCATCGCAATCAAAATCTACAACTTCGATGGATATTTTTTTGTTTTCGATTTTATCAATTAAATTTTCAGCTTGTATTAAATTGCGATAAACCGGATGTCGTAAATTGGGCAGATACAAACCACCGAACACACCATGCCAATAAGCATCGTTGCATTGCCCCGCCAAAAGAAATTGTTTTGCTTCGTCAACATTGTTTCCTTGATCTTCGGAATGCTGGATTTTATTAGAAACACGAAGCATTTTCTTGTGCATCCAGTTTGCTTCGGGGTATTTTGCTAAAAAATTCCGCCAATAACCGCCACAAATAAATACTTCGTATCTTTCTAAGTTATGGTGTTTTAATTCGTTTTCAAATTCTTCAAAATTTTGGGCCGATTCGGGAGGCAGCGCCCATTTTAGCATCTCAGGATACGAGGCAGTCGGCAGATAAATTTTCCCTACCGGTGCAATATTATTAACTGCATCTGCAAAGTGAATTGTTTTTATCCATTCATTATTTTCAACTAATGCAGAAAAAAAATTTTCTAACCACTTATTTACATAAACGTGTTGGTAAGTGTTGGGCCATGCACCGAATTTTTCGCCGTCATCGGCAAAAACAACGATACGATTTCCAGAAACCGTGGCTGTACTTCGCAGCCAATTTATTGTTTCCTCAACCGGTGCGAACGGAATTGTATATCTCAATTTTTTACTGCCAGGAAAAATATTCACCAATCTCCCCTGTTCTTCTGTTGTGTAATATCCATACAAAGCACACTCCGGCAAACCGGCATACATAAAATGAGCTTCATCAATGGGCAAGAAGTTTACACCAGCTTCAGAAATTTCTTTTGCGATAGCTTGTTCCCAAACTCTTTCAGCGAGCCACATTCCCTTAGGTTGATAATCGAATCTGTCGGTAATGTAATTAGTAAGTTTTTCGATTTGATTAGCTCTATCGCGAGGTGGAATAATAGATAAGATTGCCTCGTAGTATGAACCTGTCAAAAGTTCTACTTGTCCCCGTGCAATTGCATATTTCAATTTTTCAATGAATTCGGGATGATGGTTAATCAGCCATTCAAGCAGGATTCCGGTGTAATGCTGCGTAACTTTAATGCTTGGAAATTTTTCTATAACCTCCAAAAAAGGTTTATACGATTTTTGATAAACATCTTCAAAAACATGATGAAAATTTCCAACAGGTTGATGATTGTGAACAGCAAATACTAAATTGATAGTATCCATTAATTCATTTATCCCGGAATAATGAAAGTAGAAACTATATCGAGTTTAAATTCAATATCAGGTGTTACTACTATTCCTAATTTTTTATATAATTTGATGTAAGCTTTTGCCTTCAGAAGAATAGGTCTGTAGCGAATTCTGTAATCAGGAGTGTCGTCGGCTTGTTTGCCAATCCACACATACGAACCATCTTGTAGTAGGAGTTTTTTCCAAGATGCTTTAAGCCAAATATTTTCATCGGGTTTGATCTCTAAAATTTCCTTGTAAGGTGATAAGGAGCTATTTGTAAAAGGTACTATTGCTATGTTATCAGGATAAACCGGATCCCAAATTTTAAGATATCCTCCGACATCGGAACTGTCCGATATTACTTTATCGTAAATATTCTTAACCTCAAACCTGAACATAATAGAATCAGGAGTATAAAATGTAACTCTCGGACGCCAGGTTGGATCTGGATAATATTCGCGAATGCTAAAGTAATACGACGAACCGCTATCTGGGACGGTGATTTTAGCGGTCAATATATCAGGAGGACTTTTATATTCGGGTAATGTTTCGTCGCAAGCTTGGAAGATTACTACAGAAAAAATAATCGTGATGAAACCTGTTAAATATTTTATAAACTTCATAAGTACTAATCCTTTTTAAAATTCTAATCTTATTCCAGCTCGTGTTCGCCGTGGCTGGAAATAAGCCGAAGGGTCATCCAATTCACCTCCGATTCGTCCGTTCGAATCGACCCATCTTACATTTTTAGCGTTTAACACATTTCGAAAATCAACATAAACATATAGTTTCATATTTTTCATAAAACCAATTACAAATTTTTTAGAGGCTTTAATATCTATGTTTGAAAAATCCTTCATCCTCGCGTTGTTTGGAATAAATGATTTTATGAGCGTTGAATCTTTACTTGAAGCCGGAGGGTTAAAACCGTCTTTCGTGGGATAATGTGTGTATGGTTTTGGTGTATTAAATTGGAATAAAACATTGATGAATAAATCGGACGGAAGTGAAAATTCAATATTTCCCTTCACGGTGTGGCGCTGGTCCCAACTTAGGTAAAAGGGTTTTGGAAATAGAGCAAAACCCCATTGGGCATAGTTTAATGATTGGTTCACATACTCGCTCAAACCTTTCGCCACCATATAAGTATATGAGATTGTACCATTTACGAACTCTCCGTGTTCTCGTGAAGCACTAACCTCTAATCCATTGGCTTCAGCATAAGGATTATTTACGTATTCAGCAAAACCGAAATCGCCTGCATACCGGCTATTAAGTGGAATAAGTGTTTTAGTATCAATTTGGTTGGTAGTATTTTTATTAAAATAGGTTGCACTTACAACTAATTGATTCCAGAAAATATATTTCACGCTTATTTCCCATGCTTTAGTTTTTTCGGGAAGTAAATCGGGATTACCCATTAATGCACGAGCCCCTTTTGCGATAGCTACATTGTTCAAACCTGAATATAGGTAATCAAATAGTGGAAATTGAAAGTACTCGCCATAATTAATAAATATATATCCATTAACATCTATTGGTGCCGACAATCCAATACGTGGACTTATAGAATATTTGAATTTTGATTTGATAAACTTTGTAACGACTTGGCTGTATGTAGTGTCTCTGGATAGTGTATCGATATTAGCAATTCCCCTTTCAACCATTGGCCTCTCGGCAGTCGGGTCAAGGAAATCAAACCTACCTCCAAGATTAAGCGTAAATCCTTCTTCATCAAATTTATCCTGTATATAAAAACTACCACTTCGAGGATAATATTTATAGTTGGAGGAATAATTCAACTGTGATTCACTGACGAGTGGTTTTCCGAAATAAGTTTTGCGGGGTTCGTATTTAAGCATATCCGAAAAAATTGAATATTGATTAAACTCAAGACCCACTTTGAACAAATGGCTTTTTACAATTTGGCTTGTTATATCAGCTTTCAGTGTATATATATTTTGCTGCTGATCCACCCACCAAGCTCTATTCCCTTCAGTAATGTATTGTAAATAAAAATCGTATTGATAGACTGAGGTATCAATACTATTTTTTGAACCTTCGTTGATCTTTTGACTTAATGAATACAAACTTAAATTGACATTATAAAAAGTTTTTTCGGAGAGAGAATGATTCCAAGCAGCTGATACCCGAATTGCATCTCTCGAACGAGGTGGTAAGCCATCAAGATTAAACCGCCAGCTAAATTCGTAGTCGCGCCAACGCTTGAATGAAGAAATTGCTGATAAACTTAATCGCTTTCCATTCCCGAAATTGTAATCGAGTTTTGAGAAGTTAGATAATTCACGTTGGATTGGATATTTAAAGAAGTGCTGAAAATCCTGCCACCACCGCGTATCAGTCAGATGTAAATTGAAGGCACTAAAATAGCCAAAATTTTGCATAATCGGTCCGCTTGCTGATATTTCAGCATCCGTAACCTTACTTACCTGCTTCCCACCTAACCAATTATCTTTATCAAGTCGTACTTGAAATTTGTGCCTGTCGGTACTTGTTTTTGTAATGATGTTCACAATTCCCGATAATGCGTTTCCGTATTCAGCATCGAACCCTCCGGTTTGTATGCTCATTTCTGTAATTGCACTTTTGGGAAGTTCTGCACCGGCGCCACCGCCAATCACATCCTGTATCGGTAAACCGTCAACAAAGTAGAGTACTTCCGAAGTTTTACCACCTCGAACGTGACCTTCAAGCGTAACTCCCGGCTGCAGAGTTAAGACTTCTTGCATAGATGTTACGGGAAGTTTTTCGAGACGGACACTACCGACGTTATATGTAGTCGATGTTACATCGCGCTGTATCAATGGACGTTCAGCAATTACCTCGATTTCGTTTAATTCGATGTCGGTGGCAGTTAGTGCTACATTTATTTTGGTGCGTAAATCAGGAGCAATAGTGATACCTTTTTGTAAAGCAGTCCGGTATCCTATAAGCGAGAATTGCACATCATAAGAACTGGCTTTGACATTTGAAATTTGGTAATCACCATTTACATCGGTAACAGTACCCATAGTAGTACCAACAATCAGAACATTTACACCGGGCAAAACTTGCCCCGACTCTTTATCTTTTATTGTCCCTTCGAGAACACCATATATACCGCTGAAAGCTGTTTGTAAAAATAAAATTAACAGCAACGAAATAAAAATAAAAACACGCATACTAATTACTCCGGTTTCATTTGTGGAAAAAATAATACATCTCTGATTGAATCTTGATTTGTCATTAACATTGTAAGTCGATCTATGCCGATACCTAATCCCGCAGTCGGAGGCATACCGTATTCGAGAGCTCTCAGGAAATCCTCATCCAACACGTTTGCTTCCTCGTCACCACGTGCACGAAGTTTAGCTTGTTCTTCAAAACGAGCCCGCTGATCGAGAGGGTCGTTGAGTTCTGAAAAAGCGTTGCAAAGTTCACTCCCATTAACAATAGCTTCGAAACGCTCAACAGTTCCTTCTTTCGAACGGTGTTTTTTTGCAAGAGGCGACATCTCAATTGGATAATCGGTGATGAATGTCGGTTGAATAAGTTTGGGTTCGACCAACTCACCGAAAATTTCGTCTATCACTTTGCCCCCGTTTGCATTAGGATCGACCTCTACATGTAACTCCTTTGCTACCTTGTGCAGTTCGACTTCGGTTAAATTACTGATATCTTTGCTCGTAAATTGCTTAATCGCATCGAACATCGTTAAACGAGTCCACGGTGAGGTAAAATCAATTTCGTTATTTCCGACTTTAATTTTTGTAGTGCCGTGAACTTTCAAAACGATATGGCTGATCATCTGCTCAACCAACTCCATCATCCATATATAATCTTTGTATGCTACGTAAAGTTCAAGCATCGTGAATTCCGGATTATGAGTTTTATCCATTCCTTCGTTTCGGAAATCTTTGGCAAACTCATAAACGCCATCATATCCGCCGACTATAAGTCGTTTCAAATAAAGCTCATCAGCAATTCTCAAATATAAATCGATATCCAATGCGTTATGATGTGTAACAAATGGACGGGCGAATGCACCACCGTATAGCGGTTGTAGAATCGGAGTTTCAACTTCTAAATAATCTCTTTCATTGAAAAATTCCCGGATGGCACTCATTATTTTCGACCGTTTAACAAACACTTCCCGCACATCGGAGTTTACAATTAAATCTACATATCGTTGACGGTAGCGAAGTTCTTTATCTGAGAAGGGATCATATATGATTTTGTTTCCGGCTTCGTCAATTTTTTCTTTTACTATCGGTAGTGGTCGCAGCGATTTTGATAAAAGTTCTAAACTCTGTGCATGAATGGAAATCTCACCCATTTTGGTTCTGAAGCTGTAACCCTTCACACCGATTATATCCCCAATATCCATCAACCTGAAAGCATCGTAAATTTCACCGAGTTCATCTTTTTTTAGATAAACCTGAATTTTTCCGGTTGAATCTTGGATGTGGCAGAATGAAGCTTTTCCCATTCGGCGGATTGACATAATTCTACCGGCAATCGAAATATCATGTTGGGGCGAATCGTCTTTAAAATTCTCGATTAATTCTTTAGTGTAATTTTGACGATCAAATTGATATGGGTATGGATTGATACCGCGGGCGATAAGCTCGTTGAGTTCTTCTCGCCGTCGCAGCATTAATTCATTCAATTCCTGATGATATGATTCTTCATTTTTTTCTGTATTAGTATCGTCGTTCACTCGTTAATCTCATTGTTAAAAATAAAAGTAGAGAGAAAATAACAAGATTTTAGACGATAATCAAATAACTAATACCTCAAAAATATTTGGAGTGCATATTTTGTAATTTGTGCTGAACTTGATTTTACACCCTTTTCCTCTTCAGCATAAAAATGTTCAGGACCGAATCGGTATTCTAAGAAACTATACGGATTGATTAACAGCCCAATTCCGATTGTTGCACCTTTTAATTTTAGCTTGACAGATGGCTGAATATAAAATGGAAGCAAATTAACTACACCAAAAAACTTATCTTTAAAAACGCCCTCTTTCATATACGAAATCGTTCCGCCGATGTTAAAAAATGTAACTGCAAACTGTCCGATCAAAGCACGTTCACCTAACAAAGGTAAATGGTATTCGGCGTTCACATTCAAAGAGTACAAATCTAAAATTCCGGTCAAGTGATTTACATCGTGAGGCGATTTCAAATCCGAAGGATACTTGAAGCTCGTATCAGTAATAACCGGAGTTGAATTTACAGCCATCTTACCAGAAGTAAAACCAATTAAAAGATCTCTCCCTAGATTGAGACATAATTTTCCAACAGGACCTATCTCGATTTCATCAATAATTTTTACATTTGAACTTGAACCAATTCCAAAACCACTGTGATAAACAGGATCAACTAATTTATATTTTTCCGGCATCGTGATACCAGTACGAAGCATACTAAATTCGAAATAACTAAAATCGAGCGAGTCCCCCATCGCGAATGATGATGGAACATTTAAGATTAAAAAAAATAATGCAACCAAAATTAAGAATAAACGGTACATATTTCCTCCTTAAAAGAAAATTAATAAAAGGTGATTTATATAATATGTATATCCTTACATTTAAGTATGCTTGCAGAAAAAATCAGTATAATTTATTTTATTTTTGCTTATAAACTCGAAAAAGGCTATATTTTTACCGTTATGAACAAAGAATATCTTTCAAAACTATTAGCAGATTATAAAACCGGGATATTATCACAGGATGAATTGTTAAAAACAATATTGATTTTTGAATCCGAATCTTTAGGGTTCGCGACAATTGACCATCATAGGACTATTCGCAAGGGATTCCCGGAAGTTATACTTTGTCAAGGAAAAACTTCTGAACAAGTTGCTGTTATCGCTTCAAAAATTATTCAACGGAATCAACCATTGCTGGCAACTCGGGCAACTCATGAACAATACAAAGCTGTACAAAAAAAAACAAAGAAGGCACACTACGACAAAGTTGCCCGCATTATTTACGCAAACAAACCTAACAAACCTGCAGCAAATAAAAAAAATGTTCTCGTTGTATCAGCTGGGACGATTGATATACCTGTTGCAGAAGAAGCCTGCCTTACTCTGGAAATGTTAGGAAATCCGGCGGAACGCCTCTACGATGTTGGAGTTGCTGGGATTCACCGTTTGTTTTCAAACTACGATAAAATAATGACAGCAAATGTAATTATCGTAGTTGCGGGTATGGAGGGTGCACTGCCGAGTGTAGTTGGTGGACTTGTTGATGTTCCTGTGATTGCTGTTCCAACATCAGGTGGATACGGTGCAAGTTTTGGCGGTGTCGCCGCTTTACTCGGAATGCTCAATACATGCGCATCTGGAGTTACTGTTGTAAACATTGATAACGGATTCGGAGCCGGCTTCGCTGCGAGCATGATGAATAGATGAGGAATTTTAGATTTTGAATTTTGAATTTATAAACAACTATTAAAAACAAATGGATATCAAAGAAAACATTTTAAAAACAATTGGTAACACACCTATCGTAAAATTAAATAAAATTTCGAAGGGTTATAAACCACAAATTTTTCTTAAGTTAGAATTCTTTAATCCCGGCGGTTCTGTGAAAGACAGAATCGGAATTGAGATAATAGAGGATGCAGAGCGTGATGGCAGGCTTCGACCAGGTGGAACAATCGTTGAAGCTACATCGGGTAATACTGGTGTTGGACTTGCACTTGCAGCAGCCGTTAAAAATTATAAGTGTATCTTTACAATCCCTGACAAAATGAGTAACGAGAAAGTTCAATTATTGCGGGCTTTTGGCGCCGAAGTAATTATTACTCCAACCGCAGTCGCTCACGAATCACCCGAAAGTTATACAGAAGTAGCAAAACGTATCGTTCGCGAAACTCCGAATTCAATTTTAGCAAACCAATTTTACAATCAAAAAAATCCTGAAGCACATTACAAAACAACAGGACCGGAAATATGGGAACAGACCGACGGGCAAATCGATTACTTTGTCGCTGGGGTAGGAACAGGGGGTACAATCAGTGGAGTTGGGAAATATTTAAAAGAGAAAAATCCAAAAATAAAAAACATCGTTGCCGATCCAACCGGATCGATATTGAGGGATTTTCTGGAAACAAAAAAAAATCCGGATACCTTTAAACCATACAAGGTTGAAGGGATTGGTTTGGACTGGATTCCGGGAACGTTGCATCTCGATTATGTTGATGAAGTAATCGAGGTAACGGATAAAGAAGCTTTTACAATTGGAAGACGTTTAGCTCGTGAGGAAGGAATCTTTTCTGGCGGGTCTTCTGGAACTGCATTAGCTGCTGCACTAAAAATCGCAGAACGCCTGAACGAAAAACAAATAATTGTCGTCCTTATACCCGATACCGGCGAGCGTTATCTCAGCAAAATGTACAACGACAACTGGATGCGCGAGCACAGTTTCCTGATTCCCGAAAAAGTTACAATGCGCTATGTGATTCAAGGAAAAGCCAAAAACCTGCCACACCTGATTTCTGTCGATTCATCTGCAACTGTGCAACACGCATTTGACCTGATTAAACAATTCGATATTTCTCAGATTCCAGTAATCGACAAAGGAAAATCGGTAGGAAGCATCGACGATGGCGATTTAATGTCGGCAGTTCTCGAAAATTCGACTCTCCTCGATAAACCTGTTAGCCAAATTATGAAACCGACATACCCGATCATCGGAATCGAAGCGCCCATTGAACACGCAGTCGAATTATTAACAAAGAAGAACTCAGCAGTCATCATTGAAGAGAATAAAAAAATCGCTGGCATCGTTACCCGTTATGATGTGATTGAATATATGTCGAGATAATGGACCTGTTCACTCTTATATTATTTTTATTAGGACTCGTATTATTAATAATCGGAGCCGATCTATTAGTAAGAGGCGCATCGAGGATTGCAACACTAGTTGGAGTTTCACCTCTTGTAATCGGTTTAACTGTTGTTGCTTACGGAACAAGCGCCCCCGAACTTGCCGTTGGCATTCACTCTGCTTACATCGACCGGCCAGATCTCATTCTTGGCACTGTCATAGGTAGCAACATATTTAATATACTTCTGATATTAGGCATCTCGGCTATAATTACTCCTCTTATAGTCAAGCAACAATTGATTAAAATCGATGTCCCACTAATGATAGGAATTTCTGTTTTAGCTTGGATACTCTCATTAGACGGGAAGATCAACCGAACAGATGGTATTATATTATTTTTTATCGTTATCGTTTACACAGTATTTTCTATACGCCAAAGTCGGAAAGAAAGCAAAGCGACTAGAGAAGAGTATGAGAAGGAATTCGGAATAGAAAAAAACAAAAAACAAAGTCCGCTTATTCTTCAAATATTTTTAATTCTATTTGGAGGAGCTCTTCTGATTTTAGGATCGAACTTTCTTGTAGAGGGTGCAGTAGAGTTGGCAAAATATTTTGGTATAAGTGAATTAGTAATTGGTTTAACTATAGTTGCGGCGGGCACATCCTTACCGGAAGTGGCTACATCCGTAGTTGCGGCAATAAAGGGCGAAAAAGATATAGCTGTAGGTAACGTCGTTGGCAGCAACATCTTCAACATTCTATCCGTTCTTGGGCTGACAAGTATAGTCGCACCTAACGGAATTTCAGTTTCACCCGCCGCATTAAATTTTGATATACCTATAATGATAGCAGTTGCCATAGCTTGTCTGCCAATATTTTTTACAGGCAACTCTATTTCACGATGGGAAGGTGCTGTATTCTTTGGCTATTATATCGCCTATATTTTATACTTAATCCTGGAAGCAACCCAACACGATATGCTGTGGGCTTTCAGTGATGTGATGTTGTTTTTTATTATCCCAATCACTGCCATTACACTCGTCATTGTTAGTTACAGAGAATTAAAGAGAAAAATTAAAATTTCAATAAACGAAAGGGAAATATGGAAAAGAAAGTAGGATTTTCAACGAAAGCAATCCACGCCGGTCAGGAACCCGACCCAACAACCGGCGCCGTGATGACACCCGTTTATTTAACATCAACTTATGTGCAGGAAGAATTAGGTAAACACAAAGGTTACGAGTACTCGCGCGTCTCAAATCCAACACGAACTGCCCTCGAGCAAAACATTGCTGCACTCGAAAACGGGGCTGAGGGAATGGCTTTCGGCTCAGGTATGGTTGCCATTGATTCGATATTTAGACTTTTAAAGATGGGCGATCATGTAATTGTTTCGCATAATGTTTATGGCGGCACTTACAGAATCGCAAAAACGATATGGGAAGATTGGCGGCTTGAATTCGACTTTGTTGATACTACAGATCTTACAAATGTAAAAAAGGCGTTAAAGCAAAATACAAAAATGATTTTTATCGAAACTCCCACTAATCCGACGATGGAAATTACCGATATTGCTGCAATTGCAAAATTAGCCAAAACCGAAGGTGTACTTTCTGTTGTAGATAATACTTTTGCAACACCATATTTACAGCAGCCGCTAAATTACGGAATCGATATCGTGATGCACAGTCTTACTAAATATCTCAACGGACACAGCGATATGATTGGCGGGATAGTAGTAACAAGCAACAAAAAAATTGCAGAACGTTTACGCTTCTTCCAAAAAGCTATTGGCGGAATTCTAAGTCCGTTCGATTCGTGGTTGTGCTTGCGCGGAACTAAAACACTTGCAGTCAGAATGGAACATCACGGTAAAGCCGCTATGCAAGTTGCGCAATGGTTGGCAAAACAGAAACAGGTTAAGCAAGTTTATTATCCCGGACTCCCCTCGCATCCTCAATACAATTTAGCGAAGAAGCAGATGAAAAATTTTGGAGGAATGATTGCCTTCGATTTAGGAAGTTTAGATGCTGCGAAAAAATTTTTGAAGAAAGTTCGTGTATGTGCACTTGCCGAAAGTTTAGGCGGAGTCGAATCTCTTATTTCTCACCCTGCTTCAATGACTCATGCATCCATCCCACCCGAACAGCGCAAGAAGATCGGCGTAACTGATGGCTTGGTTAGAATTTCAGTGGGACTTGAAGACGTGAATGATATCATTGAAGATTTGAAAAATGCGATGAAGTAGATTTGATTTTAGATTGTGGATTGTAGATTCAATTACGAGTCCGTAGGAGCAGAAACGGTTCGTAGAACAATCCCGTAGGACAACCCTTCGAGAATTTGAAATTACAGACCCCTGCCGAAATGTCATCTAATTATTTTATCTGTTTGTTTAAACAGGATTTCGATTTGTCTTTTTGTCAGTCAATGTGTATATTTGATTTGAAATTTTTAAAAAATCTCTAAATGATAGGAAAAAAGGCTTATATCGAAACATACGGCTGCCAGATGAATGTAGCCGATTCAGAAGTTGTTCTTAGCATCTTAAAAAAAGAAGGATACGAAATAACCGAAGATATATCATCGGCGGATGTTATTTTAGTAAACACATGCAGCGTCCGCGAAAATGCAGAAGAGCGTATTATCGGAAGGCTCGGTGAATTCAAACGCCACAAAACAAATAACCCCGATGTAGTGGTTGGTGTTTTAGGATGCATGGCTGAAAAGTTTCGCACTAAATTATTCACAGACGAAAAATTTAATTTCAACAACTATAGCATCACCGATATTGTAGTCGGACCCGATGAATACCGCAAGTTACCCGATTTAGTCAGCAGAGCTTGGCATGGTGAAAAAGGTATTGCCGTTAAACTCTCGCGAGTTGAAAACTACGACGACATTGCTCCGCTGCGAAAAAGCGGAATCAGTGCGTGGATTTCCGTGATGCGTGGCTGCGATAAATTTTGTTCGTTCTGCGTCGTCCCTTTCACACGAGGCAGAGAGCGAAGCCGACCGCTGCAAAACATTATCAGCGAAGTAGAAAACCTCGCCCGCACCGGTTACAAAGAAATTACTCTGTTAGGACAAAATGTTAACTCATACTCCGACGGCAGTTTCGATTTTGCAGACTTGATACAAAATACATCGCAAGTAGATAGAAATATCCGGATTCTTTTTACAACATCTCATCCACAGGATATGTCCGACAAGCTTATAGACACAATCGCGAATGAACCGAACATTGCCAAATATATTCATCTACCTGTTCAATCGGGGTCGGATAGAATTTTAAATTTAATGAATCGCAATCACGACTCCGACTACTACTATAAACTAATCAGCAAAATTAAAAATCGCATACCTCAAGTGTCGCTTTCCACAGATATTATTGCCGGATATCCAAGCGAGACGGAAGCCGATCATCAACGGACAATCGAACTTTTAAAAGAAGTAAAATTTGACGGGGCGTTTATGTTCGCATATTCACCTCGCGAAAATACAAAAGCTTTCTCGGTGTCTGATGATGTTCCGCAGGAAGAAAAAATCCGCCGCTTGAACGAAATTATCGAACTGCAAAATAAAATTTCTTTGACTAACAATACACAGTTAATCGGTCAGAAGGTCAAAGTACTTATCGAAGATTACAGCAAAAAAACAAAAGACGAATTAAAAGGCAGAACCGACAGAAATAAAAAAGTAGTTTTCCCAAAAAACGGGCACGACATCGGCGAATATACAGAAGTGCAAATCTCCCATGTCAGTTCAGCCACTCTGTTTGGAAATCAGCCTATCGCCCACCTACGGAATGGGCAGGGTCGTGCAGGCAAAATTTAATTAATAATTTCTGGAGACTTAAATGAAAAATTTAGTGAAAATAATTATTATGAGTCTGGTCTTGGGTTCACAGATGGGCTTCTCACAGTCAGTTGACGAACAGGTATTAAAATTTATTAAACTTATTGAGCAGGGCGAAACCGACCGCGTATTAACAGAATCGGCATCGTTAATTTCCTCATCAATAAACCATCCGGGTGTTTTGTACTTGCAGGGGCGGTTAGCAGAGGATGGCACCGAAGCAGTAAAGTTGTATCAGACAATTTTAGATAATTTTCCGAAAAGCGATTGGGCTGACGATGCACTTTACAACACTTATCAATACTACTATGCGGTTGGCTTATATCGCACCGCCGAATTAAAACTTGCTCAATTACGGAAAAATTATCCTGATTCGCCTTATTTATCTGGGAAGTCGTCGGATAAGATTTCGGAACCTGCGAAAGCTACAATACCAACTCCTGCTGCTCAACCGGCTGCAATTCCTACACTAACCGAGCCCAAACAAACTCCTGCCGAAACCATTTTAGTGAGGACTTACACAATCCAGGTAGGCGCTTTTTCAACTTTGGAGAATGCTGAAAAGTTGAGATCATATTTCATTAATTTAAATTATGATGTGGAAATTGCAAACAGAGTGAGAGCCGGGAAGAAACTTTTCTTAGTGTGGGTCGGAATTTTTCAAACGGTAGAAGAGGCAGTAAAACTTGCCTTCGACATCAAACAAAAATATAACATCGAAGCAATCACTGTACAAAGATATTGAACGAAGAATTCAAAAATACATTAGGCATCATCGGCAATTCGTTTGCGATACAAGAGATTAAACACATCATAAAGCAGGTTGCACCAACCGAGATTACAGTTTTAATCACAGGTGAAAGCGGCGTCGGTAAAGAAGTAATTGCAAAAGCACTGCATACTTCAAGTTTGCGTTCACACAAACCTATGATTACTGTAAATTGCGGCGCAATTCCCGAAGGTATTATCGAGAGCGAATTATTCGGACACGAAAAAGGATCGTTCACAGGAGCCGGAGAAACGAGAAAAGGTTATTTTGAAATTGCTGATGGCGGGACAATTTTTTTAGACGAGATTGGCGAACTTCCATTAAGTACTCAGGCAAAATTTCTGAGAGTTCTTGAGAACGGCGAATTCATGCGCGTCGGCTCGAATATTACACGCAAGGTAGATGTTCGGATTATTGCTGCTACGAACCAGAATTTAGAAAATGGCGTTCGGGAAAACGGTTTCCGAAAAGACTTGTACTTCCGATTGCGTTCGATAAATATAAGCATCCCTCCTTTAAGAGACCGTAAGCAAGATATTCCTCTTTTTATAGAATATTTTATTAAGAATTTCGCTGAACGAAATAACATACACATCGAAGGTTTTTCGAAGGATGCGATTGAAGTTTTGATAAACTACCGCTGGGATGGAAACGTGCGAGAGCTTAAAAACACAATTGAAAGTTTGTTCGTGATCAATAAAGGAAATCTCATTGAAGCCGATGACGTACGGAAACAACTTAACACCTATCAAGATTATCAAATCGAATTTGTACAACCACAACGGAACTTGCCGGTACACACACATAAAACATCCGAACAAGTCGAACGGGAGCTGATTTACCGTGCCTTACTCGAAATTAAAAACGACGTTGTAGATATTAAACAGTTTATCAACAATTATGCTGAATCCAAACCCACTGTTCCTGAATCATATTTAGAAACGAACAACTCATCCTATGGCGAAGACCTCACATTGGATGAAATGGATAAACGATATATCATTAAAATATTGCAAAAATATCACGGAAACCGTCGTTTGGCTGCAAAGAAACTTAACATCAGCGAACGAACATTATACAGAAAAATTCATGAATTTGGTCTTAATGGTAAATAATTTAAGAAATATTGTAATCGCCTTGATTCTGGTTATTATTTTTAACTTTCTATCCGGATGTTATTCGTTCAAAGGTGGGTCGGTTCCGCCGCATTTAAAATCGATAGCTATTCCCCTTTTCGACGACCAAAGCGGTTTCGGCGAGGCAGGTTTACGTGAAGATTTTACAAACAAAACGATCGAAAAATTTATACAAGATAACAGTTTCGAATTAACCGAAACCCGTGTATCGGATTCAATGTTAGAATGCACTATAATTACAGTTCAAAATAATCCCTCGGTAATTGCAGCAGGCGAAACAGTAACTTTATGGAAAATTACTATCACTGTTAAAGCGGTGTTTACTGATATGAAATTAAAACGGATAATCTATGATAAGCAGATTTCAAACTGGACTGAATACGATGCTACAACAGGACCAGAAGCTCGACAGTCGGCTATACAATCGACTATTGATAAATTAACAGAAGATATTTTACTTGAAACAGTAGCAAACTGGTAAACAACACTAACATTTAAAGGATTTAAAAAGTACAAATGGCTGATTTTATAATGGTTTCATATTTCTTATCACTCACTTTATTATTTATGTTTGGTTCGAGTGGTTTTGTAATGATATATCAATATTTAAAACACAAAAACAAATTGGAAGACAAACTTCCCGAACTGAACGAGTTCCCTTTTGTTACAATTCAATTACCCCTTTACAACGAGCGATACGTTGCAGAACGGGTTATCGAAGCAACTTGTAACATGGCTTACCTCCCCGAAAATTTTGAAATCCAGGTCCTCGACGATTCAACCGATGACACTGTTGCTGTTGTTGCTGCCGTTGTTAATAAATTCCAGGCAAAGGGTTTTAATATCCAACATATCCACAGAAAAAACAGGCAGGGATACAAAGCTGGCGCTTTAAAAGAAGGTTTAGCAGTTGCCCGCGGTGAATACGTTGCAATATTCGATGCCGACTTTATTCCGAAACCTGATTTTCTTTTGAAAACACTCCCCTACTTCTTGAACGATCCTAAAATCGGGATGGTGCAAACGCGTTGGGAACACTTGAATAGCGACTACTCAATGCTGACGCGCGTACAAGCAATGGCATTAGACGGACATTTCGTAATCGAACAGAATGTTCGAAACAAAGCTGGTTTTTTCATAAATTTTAACGGAACCGGGGGTATTTGGCGGAAAGAATGTATCATCGATGCAGGTAACTGGGAAGCAGATACATTAACCGAAGATTTAGATTTAAGTTACCGCGCACAACTTAAGGGTTGGAAATTTAAGTTTCTAAAAAATGTAACTTCACCCGCTGAGTTACCATCCGAAATCAATGCATTAAAATCGCAGCAATTCAGATGGACAAAGGGCGCTATCGAGACAGGCAAGAAAATTTTACCAAAAGTCTGGAAATCGGATTTGCCTCTGTCAAAAAAAATACATTCTTTTTTTCATCTTAGTAGCAATATTGTTTACCCGTTCATAATGTTGGCTGGCATTTTAAATGTTCCTCTAATCTTCATTAAACATCAGGGTGGTTACGAAAATTATTTCGCGATTATGGCGCTTTTTGTGTTTGCATTTTTAAGTTCATTCTTGTTTTATCTTTACTCACAAAAAGATATATATCCCGATTGGCAGCGGCGGATATTTTTATTCCCCCTATTTATGGCTGGCAGCATGGGTTTTGCAGTAAATAATACTAAAGCTGTTATCGAAGGTTTGCTAAATAAAAAATCGGAATTTGTCCGAACTCCTAAATACCGCATCACCGACAAAAAAGAATCGTGGGCAGGCAAAAAATATACGCCGGTAAAAATCGGTTACACGGTTTTTATTGAAGCTGCTCTTGCACTCTATTGCTTCGGCGGCGTAATGATGTCTTTTTATTTTTTAGAAATTGCAGCAGTTCCGTTTCAATTGTTATTTTCGATGGGATATGGGTTAGTCGCATTTTTATCGTTGAAGCATGCCTGGCTTGCACGTAAAACTAATTTACAAGCTCTAAAAATTAATAATGAGGTTGTCGGAATAAATCATAATATTAATGCGGAATGAATATTTTTCAATTACAAGACCGGCTGAAACAATTTCCATCTTCCGCTCTGGCGGTACGCCTTGCAAGTTTATATGTTGCACGATTTCGAATTGACGAGGTTTTTAAGCTTTGTATAGAATCTATCAAGCGATACCCTAAACATTCTACCTCGTATTTGATTTTAGGAAGAGGCTATGCTGCTTTACGCCAATATGAAGCAGCAGTACTATGTGGCGAGAAAGCGCTTTCGCTGCAACCCGATTCTCCCCTCACTAAAAACTTGATTTCAAATTGGCAACAAATCATTTCAACGAATGGAGAAAAAAAACGATTAGAAGCTTTCGAGATTTTATCAGCCCCGACTATCGATGAATTACAAAAGTTATTGAAAGATGATACAGTTCAACCTGAACCAGCCATTACAAATTTTGAACCGAATTATAACATCGAACCCCCGAAAGTAGAAACATCCACAGGTGAAACTGCCCAAGATGAATTGACGAATAACGAACTCAATAGAACGTTACCGGAAATAGTGAGTGTTACGCTTGCTGATATTTACACAAAACAGGGAGAATACCTGGAAGCAATTAAAATGTACCGTGCTTTAATTATTCAGCGACCGAAGCAAAAAAATTTTTTCGAGAAAAATATTTTAATCCTAGAAGAAAAACTTAAATTCAAGTCATAAAATTATGTGAATCAATATGAAACCATTTATGAAGGCTTTTCCGAAATTTAAAAGCTCCATCTGGTATTTGGGGGTTCCTGTAATATTTTTCATTCAATTGGTATTAACTTATTTATTGAGTCCTTTTGAATCTTTCCTCCATAACACTCATCTCGCTGCTGCATTCTTTTCAAGCATAATAGTTTTTATATGTATTTTTTTGGTCATAAAATATTACAAAAACGTTAGAGAGACATGCCACGAATTAGCTATCTGCGCCATCAGATACAAAACTCTTTTTGAATCAGCTAACGATGCAATTTTTTTAATGAAGGGAGAAACTTTTATTGATTGCAATCAGAAAACTTTAGAGATGTTTGGCTGCAAACGGGAAGAAATAATAGGACAACCTCCATATAAATTTTCACCGCTTTGGCAACCTGACGGAAGGGATTCAAAAGAATCGGCATTAGAAAAAATTAATGCCGCTTTAGCCGGTATGCCACAAAGGTTCGAATGGCAGCATATTAAATTAAACGGCACCCCTTTCGATGTTGAAGTCTCTTTAAATAAGGTAGAGGTCAACAACGAATGCATGATTCAAGCAATTGTTCGAGATATATCTGAGAGAAAAGTTGCTGAAAAAGCGATACACGAATTCGTAACTCATTTTTCAGTAATCAGCGAGCAATTACCAGCAACAATTTGGACTGTTAATAAAAACTTAGAATTTACATCTTCAACAGGTTTAGCTTTAAAAAAATTAGGGTTAGAAAAAAACCAAGTGGTAGGTTCTACTCTTTTCGATTATTTTAAAACCGACGACCCCGATTTCTCTGCGATAAAATATCATCTCAAGGCATTAGAAGGAATAAAATCGGATTATGATATTGTATGGAATGGTAGATATTTACAATCCTCGGTTGAACCTCTTAAAAATGTTCAAGGTGAAATTATTGGTGTAATCGGTGTAGCATTGGATGTTACCGAACGAATACAAACTGAAATTGAACTTCAAAAGAAGGAAGAAATTTATAAGACATTAGTTACCAACGCCAACGACGCTATATATCTAATAACGAACGAATCATTCATATATGTAAATCCCAAATTTGAAGAAATAACGGGCTACAAACAGGATGAAATTTGCAACCCATATTTCAACTTTACACAATTGCTAACTCCTAAAAGCAAAATTATTGTTGAAGCCCGACGATTAGCTCGTCAGCGTGGTGAAACTATTCCATCGAAATACGGATTTCAAATTATCACTAAAACGGGGCAAGTAAAAGAGGTAGAAACAAACACTGTTCTGATTCCCAATAATTCAAATACTCTACAAATTTTAGGTATAATGAGGGACATAACCGAAAAAATTACTGCATATACATTACAGCAGAAATTACAAATGCAGCTTGAAATATTTTTCCGCACATCGATGGACGGCTGCTTTTTTATGTTGATTCCGGAAGGAGAAGAATTTTTTTGGAACGATTCAATCGATATAGATAAAGTGCTCGATTTTGTTTTTAATAACATGAAAATAACTATGGCAAACAAAGCTATGCTTGAACAATATGGAGCTAAAGACGAGTCTGAACTTATTGGGCTATCGACAAATGAACTTTACCGACACGACGTTGAATATGGTAAGAGGGGGCTGAGAGAATTTTTGGATAAGGGTTATTTAAGAATTGTTACACAAGAACGAAAATTTAACGGAGAGCAAATATGGATTGACGGACAATACGTTGTTATGTTAAACGAAGAAGGAAAAGTGTTTGGCTATTTTGGTGTTCAAAGGGATATAACCGAAAAGCTGAAGGAAGAAGAAGAGAAGAAAAAGCTCGAATTCCAATTGTTTCAATCTCAAAAACTTGAAGCCCTTGGTACCCTTTCTGGCGGTATTGCACACGATATAAATAATATTTTAGGAATCATCGTCGGAGCTGTTGAACTTGCGAAACTTAAAACAGATAATAAAGAAATAGAAGACTACCTCGGCATGATTTCGAACTCCGCCGACCGTGCCGTTAATGTGGTAAAACAACTTTTATTTTTTACACGTGCCAAAGATATTAACTTACAACCGTTATCGCCTATCAAATTAATCCAAGATATACAAAATATTTTAATTTATACTCTCCCCAAAAATATCGATATTAAAGTCGAGATAAATACTGATAATAAAACTACAATTTATTGCGACGAGAGCTTAATTCAACAAACTTTAATGAATATCGCAATTAATGCCCGCGATGCTATGCCCGATGGAGGAAATCTTATTTTTTCGGTGAACGAATTAAGTTGCGATGAGATAAAACATAAATTAGGCATCGCCGTTAATTCAAAATTTTTGATAATAAATATCAGCGATACTGGACATGGAATAGACGAAGCAATTCAAAATCGCATTTTCGACCCCTTCTATACCACTAAAGAACAAGGTAAAGGGACCGGTTTAGGTTTATCAATCGTCTATCGTATCATCAAACAGCATAACGGCTATATTGATGTAACAAGTCAAGTAGGGCACGGAACCACATTCTCAATTTATCTTCCGATTATTGTAGAGCCACCTGCCGAAGCCCCATCGCGTCCGCCATCTAAAAAAGATGATGGGCATCGTACAATTCTTGTTATAGATGATGAAGACATGTTACGATCGTTGCTAACCGAAATGCTGACAGACTCCGGCTATAAAGTACTCGTTGCGTCGAATGGATTAGAAGCTATAGAAATTTATCAAAAACAAAAAAATGAAATCGACTTAGTTATCAGCGATATCGGGATGCCCAAAATGGGGGGTGAAGAAACATTCAAACAACTAAAATTAATGAGGGGGGATGTTAAGTTAATTTTTATTTCCGGCTTCCTTGAGATTGAGAAAAAAATTGAACTCGAAAATTTAGGTATTTGTGGTTTCATTCAGAAACCATTTCAGGCATATCAACTTCTGAACTTCATACATCAGATATTAAAACTATAAAAATTACGTGTATATGTGCGGACGTTTTTCACTTAAAAGTACAATTCAAGCGATTGAAGATGAGTTCTCGATTGAAGAATCCGAAATCGAAATATTACCTCGTTATAATATCGCTCCGACACAAGATGTTTCTGTAATAACAAATGAGAATAAAACCCGGCTCGTTTCATTCAGATGGGGACTAATTCCTTCGTGGGCAAAAGACCAAAATATTGGAAATAAAATGATTAACGCAAGAGCAGAAACTTTAACTCAGAAAGTAAGTTTCAAAAATGCCTTAAAGAAGAAACGCTGTTTAATAATTGTTGATGGATTTTATGAGTGGAAAAAAACAGCAAGCGAAAAGGCACCTATGTTTATCTCCTTAAAAAACGAAAAACCATTTGCTTTTGCAGGATTGTGGGAAGCATGGAAAACACCCGCGGGCAAACTTATTAGAACCTGCACAATTATTACTACAACCCCGAATGAGCTTATTTCACCGATTCATAATCGAATGCCTGTAATTTTACCAAAGGAATTTAGAAATTATTGGCTTGAATCTAACAATTTCGACGAAAACAAACTCATTGAATTATTAAAACCTTTCCCAGCGAAAGAAATGGTTGCGTACGAAGTCTCTAAATATGTGAACTCACCTATCAACGATAGCCCCATGTGCTGTGAACCAATTTATAGAACCACTTGACAACTGGTCTCAAGTTTAATATATTACATCAGCTTAACTAATTAATATAGGAGACTTTTTATGTACAATCTGTTCACAAAAAATAATGTGTCTCTTTTTGTTCTTGTAGTTTTTCTCGTACTCAGCCTAATTATAGTTGGCTGTCAAAAGGAAACACAAACTGTTGTATCACCGACCGCTGATCAAAGCAGCGTTCATTTTTCCAAACAAACAGCACAGCTTAAATCTGTGATGGATGTTCAAAACAAGCATACCGACCGCCTACTTTCGTTGGAAGATGTGATTGGAACCGCCACATCAACAACTGCTGATGGCAAATTCGCAATCAGGATTTTGACAAAATCGGATAAAGCAAAAGGATTGCCAAGTTCGATAGATGGAATTCCTGTTATTGTAGATAATATAGGCGTAGTAACTGCTTTTGCTTTAACAAAACGTTATACGAGACCTGTTCCGATTGGTGTATCAATTGGAAATATAAATGAATGTGCTGCCGGGACACTTGGCTGTGCAACCGAAAAAAATGGAGTCCGATACATTCTTACTAACAATCATGTAATTGCCCGTGAGAATGTTGCACAAATTGGAGAAGCAATTGTTCAACCTGGTCGCTACGACAACAAGCCACGATGTGCACTACGCACAACCGACATCATAGGAAATCTTTCCGATTTTGAGCGAATCACTTTTTCGACATCTGCAAATAATGTAATTGATGCCGCCATTGCCTCAACAACAACAGCGAATGTTGGTGTATCAACTTTAGTTGCATACTACGGAACTCCAAGTTCAACTCTCGCAACTGCTGTTATCGGTATGGCGATAATGAAAGTTGGCAGAACTACAAGCCAAACTACCGGAACAATTACAGGTGTTAACGTAACTATTAATGTTAGTTACTCGAGCGGCATAGCACGATTTTCAAATCAATTTATGACTTCAAAATCGTTCTGCAAATCGGGCGACAGCGGTTCACTGGTAGTAACTAATCCGGGTAAAAATCCTGTAGGGCTCTTATTTGCAGGGGCTAGCGACGGGACAACATTTTGCAACCCGATTAGTGATGTTCTGCAAAGGTTTGGTGTAACAATAGCTACACAATAAAAATTATCTTAAGTAGAGGCACGCGATGGCGTGTCTCTACAATTTATTTGGTGGCAAAATGAAAATTCAATATTTGTTCGCCGTAGGCGGATTCGCATTCATCGTATCGATATCAATCATCAACTTTGATTGTACAACTCAAAAAACTACACTATCACATAAATACAAAAGCATGAGAACAATCGAACAAGTTTTAGAAGAAAACACTCCACGACTTATGCTGATTCCCGGTGTAGTAGGAACAGCTATCGGAGAATGTAACGATACGCCCTGCATCAAAGTGTTAGTAAACGTTTTCACCGAAGAACTCGAATTAAAAATTCCCAAATCGATAGAGGGTTTCGCAATCGAAATTGAAGAAGTCGGGGAAATCCGACCGCTCTAAATTATTTCTTCACTCTTCCAAGATACCAAACACTTATCGAGACTAACAAGCCGGGAAACATCGGCTCGATTCCCAAAGGATAACTTTTAGTCAGACCGCCCGCTACAACATACCCGCTAATCAACCACACCAACGATGTTAACCAACCAAGCAGCATCGAGAAGAAAGCGTAATCGGGCTTCATTTCTAATTTCTTAAAATAACTTGTAATCAACGGAACAAAAAGCCCTGGAATTACTACTGTTCCTATAGTGTACCAAATTTTGATGACGCTTGGTATAGCAAAAGCAATCAAAACAGAAAATATAAAAGATACTACTAAACCAATTCTGGTGTATTTAGTAACGAGATTATCATTCGATATTCGATATTCGATATTCGATATTCGTTCGTTGCTTTTTAATCTGAGGAAAATATCCCTTCCCAATGTTTGGGCTGATACAAGACCGAGCGTGTTCAGTGTGGACATCATTGTTGCTAACATCCCGGCAAAGAAGAGTCCTTTGGCAGCCGGTGGCAGAATTAATTCAGCCAACTGCGGGTAAGCCATAATCGGTTGCGAAAGATTTGGAAGCGCTGCACGTGCATACATTCCGGTAAACGAGGTCATCATATCAAAGATAAACCAAAAAATTATAGAAATAAATATACCTCGTTGTGCAGTTTTACCATCCTTTGCTGCATAACATCGTTGGTAAAAAGCCGGATCAACGAGAGTCCATAAAGCAATAAAAAACCATACTACGATATACTGCGGATTATGTCCGCCGTGCCATACGAGATGCAACGATGGTAAATTTTCCTGTAAAAACTGAACTCCTCCAAATTTTAAGAAAGCAAAAGGCAAAATTATGGCAAAGCCGATGAACATAACAATGAACTCAAAAACATCTGTGTAAATATCAGATCGGAAACCACCGAAGTAGAGGTACGATAAAGCGACAACAGCAGTAACTAATACGCTTGTAAAAAAAGTCCATCCGAACATCATTTGAAAAATTACACTCAGCATCAACACATAAGGAGCTGGTGTCATCAAAATAAATGTGAGTAACGAACCAAGCAAAGCAGTTTTCCTTCCGTACGCTTTATGAAGTTGATCAGGAATCGAGACCAAATTTGTTTCCCGAATTCGTTTTGCAAGAAAAGCTGCAAATATTGCAGCAAAAAAGTAGTAAGGAACTCCCTGCAAAAACCAGTTTGAAATTCCGTAACGATATGAGAACTCACCGACACCAAGTATTCCACCATACCAGGTTGATACCAAACTCATTACGAACAGAGGGAGTGTTAACGAGCGTCCCGCTAAAAGAAAATCGACTTCATCTTTTTTTGTCTTACGGGCGAATGCAAAACCTATAAAAACAACAGCGGCAAAATAAAGAATTACCACTATGTAATCCAGTAAATGGAATGTGATCATAAGATTATTAATATAATTTGCCGCTCAACTGCCACATAATGAATTTCTATTCGGGGGTAAATAGAGTGATTCATCAGAGCAAATGTGAGCGGCATTTGTTTCTTCTCCGCCGAAGTTCCAAAAGCATTCGGGATAAAGGCGGATTAAAATTGGACTTTGAGAGTTAAAAAAACATTTCGGGTCGCTGCCGGAATCCAATACGGAACTCCTTCCTCAACGTACCCACTCGACTCGTATAAGCGATTCAATAAATTATTTCCGATTAAATTAATTTCAATATCAAAGTTGTCAGAAATATTTTTTAGCTCATAAGCAATGCCGCCATTCAAAACAGTAAAAGGCGAAATCGCTACCTGTTTGTTTTCTGTATTATCTAAATATATCCTTCCGACATTCTGCAAAAGGATCGATGCTTTTAGCGGGAGTGATAATTTTTCAAAATTATAGGTGAGACGGAGATTACTTAAATTAGTAGGGAATCCGCCTAAACGTTTATTGTTGTAAATAATTTCTTTGATTGTTGGAGGAGTTGTAGCCCAATCCGTTACAACATATTCCGAGTGTTTGATAAAACGATCGTCGTTGAAAGATATGTTACCGTCAAGATATAACTCTTCGAATAATTTGAATCTTCCTGTTAATTCAACACCTCGATGAACTGACTGTTCGGCATTGCCTGATATTGGAACGCCATTATCATCGATCTGACCTGTCGGGATAATTTCGTCACGGAAATCCATCAAGTATAAATTGAACTTTAAATTAATATCATCGGTTCGATAACCAGAACCGATTTCATAATTCACTAATTTTTCGGGCTTGAGTTCCTTCCCAACAAACCTATACACATCACCATCCTTTAAAAAATTCTTGGCAAGATTGATTGGGCTTATCCAATAATCTTGCGGGTTATAAATATCTTTGAAAGCCGGTTCACGTTTTGCCATAGAAACATTGGCAAAAACATTCAGAGCATCGGTAAAATTATAATTAATACCGCCACGAGGTGTTACAAATGTATACTTCCTTTCAAACTCAACTAAATATCTTTTCTCATTTTTCAACTTGATGTTATGATGGCGAATTTGTAAATCGGTCATTATAGTTAACTCAGGTAACAATTGATACAAAGAATGGACATAAGCCGCAATCGAAGTTTTCGGGACAACATAATCGTAGTAACGCCAGTTGGGTGAAATATTTGATGGAAAGAGGTTCGCCCAAGTTACTTCGCCGAAATGATGCCCCGAATGGTAACGATACTCGCCACCAATAACTATATTTCCTTTGCTGTGTTTGAAAGTAAAACGAGGTAACCAACCGTAATCGAGATCATCAACTAATCGCTTTCGAGTTAAATCGAGACGGCGTATTTCGAACAGACCTACAGCATCCCGAACCGGATTACCAAGTGCATCTGTCTTGTAATAATTAGCCGGCAACATTGTTGAATCAGCAACTTTGAATCGCGGAATGTTGTATTCACGAACATCACGCCTCGCACGAAATTGTGTATAATTTCCTTCTCCAAGAAAAACAAACCATGTATTTTCGAGACGCATTTTTTCAGTAATCTGCCAATCGTTTATAAACTGATAATGCGGCTGATAGAAATTATCAATTTCATTAGGATATTGGAACGGATTAGTTCTTCGGGAATCAGAATTCTTCAAAGAATCTCGAATAACACCGCGATACGAAAGGTAACTCTGTTCCGGTCCGCCAAAGATGTTTATTCTTGTAACCATATTCGCATCGTAACGAGTTATTCCAAAAAAATAAGACCATAATTTCGACCAAGAGGGTTTGCGATAACCATCGGTTTCGATACGGGTAAAACGACCGTATAAATTGTATGTATTATCGATTAGACCCGAGTTAGCCGAGATGGAAAACCTGCGCGTATTAAAAGTTCCATAACCGGCATCAAATTGAACTTTAGGTAAGTGTGTAAAACCGGCAGTAATCAAATTCACCGAGCCGCCGAAAGCTGAAGCACCATATAACGAATTTCCCACTCCACGCTGAACTTGAATGTCTTCTGTGTTTGCTGAAATGTCTGGATGATCGATCCAGAAGACTTCGTGCGACTCGGCATCGTTGAGCGGCACTCCATTAATCATAACGCCGATTCTACGCTGATCAAACCCACGAATTTTCAAGTAAGAATATCCGATTCCATTCCCGTTATCAGAGTAGGAATAAACGTTGGGAAGTTCGTTCAACAACATCGGCACATCCTGAGCCCAATGTTTCGATTCGATTTCTTTTCGCGTCAGGTTAGCGAAAGCCACCGGAGTTTCCCGCTCTTTTGCACGCGTTGCTGTAACTACTACTTCCTGCCCTGAAAGTATAGTAGGTTCTAACTCGAATGTGATGTTGGTTGTTTCAGAGGGTTTAACATAAACAGTTTTTTTCTGAACCTTAAATCCTAGATAACTTGCACTTATAGAATAAGTACCCGGCTCAATATTTTCTAGAACAAACTTTCCATCGAAATCAGAGCTTGTTCCGGTTTTTATTCCTTCCAGGATAACGGAAGCACCCGATAAATCTTTATTATTTTCTTTATTTCTGACAGTTCCTTTGATGCGTCCTGTTGCGGCTGAAACATCAAAATAAAAAGTCATAAATATTATTATTGCTATTATCTTCTTCATATTAAATCTCCATTGTTTGTATAAAAATGAAATCGCCGTTTGCCTGGCTTTGGATAATACAGAAAAGACAGAAAAACGGCGATTCTACAAACATCCGTTTGCCTACGCTGGTATTATCCAGATCAGGTTTAAGGGTTTATTCTCAGCCGGCAGCAACAACAACGACTGCCGAGCACCCCTAACGGTACGGTGGTAATTTAAAATCTTAATTGCTCAAAAGCAAATAGTGTAATTCAAGTCTAACAAAAAAAAACCGACTTCCCACTCCGAAGAAATCGGCTCGATTGAAATTTGTTCATTGAACCATTATAGTTTACCTACAATAGAGCCAAATGGCACTTGCTATTTATTGAGTATATTTAGCAGTCGGATGAAAGTTATAGTACAATGTAACATATTCTTTCTCAACTTTCATCGTCCTGCCTGTGATTTCTTTAATTGCCGATTCATTCATTCCCTTCTTCAACATTTTCTTCACTTGATCATAATGCTTGAGATACCTATCAACCGCACTCTGACTGTGTCCTGTCTTCAATACAATATCTGCCGGACTGATCCCTTGCTCATACAGGGCGATGATAATCCCTTTGTGCGTCGGTTGATTTCGAAAAAATAGCTGCATCGGCGCGGGTAGATTTTCGCAAGATAGAAAAAGACATACGAGATAAAGTAATTGACTCATTGAACGATGCAATACCCGCCGATACCGGTTTTTATACGATGAGGCAAAAATTATTGGATAAGGGGGTGAACGAGTTGCAGGCGGCTACGCTTGCCAAAGCACACGACAGAGGTAAATGGTTAAACAAGGCAAGCAAAGAGCTGCACCTCGGTAAGAGACTGAAATACATGGTTGTAACGGATGGAATTGATTATAAACAAAAAATTAACGAAATTCTAGGTAAACCTGACGCCGATGTTTACCTTTCCGTAGGGAAAAAAAATATTCAGCGATACATAATAAGAGATGAAGAAACTAAGTGGACGGTTTATGTTGATAAGAACGGTCTTATCCGCACAGCGCTAAGACAGACTTTAACAAACAAAAGACGTTCGATTTTTAATAATCTTGGAAAACTAAAAGATTTTATAGGAGATTTTTAATGTACGACCCTATTATAATATGGAAGAATTGTGTGGGGATGCTCGAGAAGAAGGAATTCACGGACTCTATAGATGACGAGTTTGAATTCGATGGCTACGTAGACTCACGCGCACAGATTTTGGCTAACTGGAATAGTTACGACGAAGCGACAAAGATTATGATCGAGGATCTGGACGAGAGATTTAAAAAGGCATTGTTCCCCGCGCTTCGCGGGGCAAACCTTTTGGATATTTACTTAGAATACGACAGCTCCCAGCCGCCTGAAGAATGGTGGTGGCATTTAGAATGAAAATTTTACACCGGATGTTAGTTTATTCAATTCCTCTTCCGACAATGATAGAATCATTCTTTAAATGGGACGCGAAAAAATATCCCGATTTTTTATCGAAGAAAGTTAAACTTAGCGAGACATTGAAATATTATTTAGGAGATTTTTAACATGACTTATTATGCAGGATTAAACGATAATAACGCTGTCCATGAGTGGGAGCTGTTTGCCGGGCAGCTTAAAAAAGATAAACTAGAGTGGTATGAATACTGGCAAACACTCGATATGCGAGAGTCGTTTGAAAACGGGGAACGCACACTTACAGAAAAACAGTGGGAGATTGTAAAAAAAACTGACGAAATAGTGCGGGCAAAATTACTCAATGTGTTGATTGAGTTTGAGCGTGTACAAGAATATCGAGATTTGGGTGAACAACGTCCTAAAAAATATTGGTGGTGGCATTTAGAATGAAAATTTTACGCCGGATGTTAGTTTGTTTAATTCCTCTTCCGACAATGATAGAAAAATACGTTTAACCTTATTCCTGCCGGCTCCTCGGTGATGAAACCCCGCAAGCTCTGACGCTCGGTTGTCGGTGAATGAGATTGTGACGCTGCCTTCCGCCTCGTTTACATTGGTTACCTTTAAAGCCCGCATCATAGAACCCGTCCAGTTGAGGGTTACTCGGTCGGATTCTTTTCCGGCAAGCTCCCTTAATCTTTTATATCCGCCTTTTAAAAGTATCCATGTGCTTTGAGCTTTTGTGTAAACAAAATCATCACCTTCAAGCCTCTTCCAAATTCGCTTTGCTTTGCTGATACCGATTTTTGCTTTCAGCGCTCCTGCCGGCATTGGAGTGGGTTTGGGATTGAACCTGTGAACAAAGATGAGTAATCGAAAAGGCAATTGTAAATATTAATATTGATGTTTTCATAACGGCTCCTGTTAATTATTTATTATCGACCCAACATAATTCAGAAAATTTTAAACTTAATGAAACTAAAAAGATCTACGAGTAATTTAGCAAAATAACTCCTCCTAAAGATTATTTAAAGATTTAACTTTGAATTAATTTATTTACTGAAGTTACGCAGAATTGACTTTTTGTCATGTTGAGCGAAGCGAAACATCTAAAAATAGCCTGAATTTGAGGTTTCAGATTCTTCACTTCGTTCAGAATGACTCTTTTGCGTAACTTCAGTTATTTATATTAATCTAATTAAAGAAATAATCAGTATGAAAAAATAATTAGCGCGACCTGATATACTTCACACTTACATCAAATTAACATTTAAAACTTAAAACTAAATTTTCCTTTGAAACTTCCATTTGACGCGTAGCAGGAAGGTATCCTTAACAGGAAGATTATAATTTTTTTTGCCAAATTGTCAAGTATATTTACTGTTTTTTAGATTTTTATTATTGATTGATTTACAGTCATCTTTCCCCCTTTTGTAATTACTCATTTTTTTTATATATTTTCAATGAATTTTGATGATTTTTAAATGATAAAGCACAAAAAAAGCGATTTTTTAATACCTGCGCTCTCGGTTATCTTCGATATTATTGCAATCGAATTGGCATTTCTTTTTTCTTTTTGGATTCGGTTCAACACAAATTTTCTTGAAATGTTCCGGGTTGGTGAAGAAATTCCTTCTTTCAACATCTATCTAACAAGCTCACTGATAATCATCCCGATATGGTTGATGATTTTAAATTCAAATAAGATGTACGCCCCGCACCGCAATAATCTTTTATCCGATGATTTTTTTTCAATCCTAAAATCAATTACTCTTGGAATGTTGCTGATAATTGGTTTAGCTTTTTTCTATCGGGAGTTTTCTTTTTCACGCTACGTAGTAGTCGCTCTCTGGCTATCAGCAATTGGGCTTGTCTTCGGTGGAAGGATATTTATTTATTTAATACGAAAAAAATTATTAAGCAAGGGAAAAGAACTCCGCAATGCAGTCATCATCGGTAACAACGAAACTGCAAATTCGGTTTATGAAAAACTTATCCTCAATAAAACATACGGTTATAATTTATTGGGATATTTCGCTTCTTCACCGGCTCAAAGCAATAATGCCATTTCAAACGGAAAGTATCTTGGAACTATCGAAGATTTGATTCATTCCATCAATAATCATGAAATTGAAGTCGCACTCATCACACTTGATTCACAGGATTACCAGCAAATCTATAATATTCTGCATGAAAGTGATGGTATCAACGTTGAGCTGATGTTAGTCCTCGACGTAATTGGATTGATGACAAGCAGAATGAATATAAAAGAAATTGAAGGTATTCCATTTATAAAAATAAAAGGTGTACCTATTACTACATGGGGAAGAATTATAAAACGCTTTTTTGATTTTTTATTTTCCATTTTTGTTTTGATAATTTTTTCTCCCGTAATGATCATAATTTACATTTTAATAAAAGCAGGTTCACGAGGATCTGTTATTTACAAACAAGAACGTATGGGATTGAACGGAGAAATATTTAATGTTTATAAATTTAGGACAATGCAGGTGGATGCCGAAAAAGAAACCGGACCGGTATGGGCTACACAAGAAGATAAACGGACTACACGTATCGGGAAGATTTTGCGACGAACAAGTTTAGATGAATTACCTCAGTTTATAAATGTGCTGCGTGGCGAAATGAGTGTAGTCGGTCCCCGCCCTGAGCGACCGTTTTTCGTAAATCAATTCAAAGATAATGTTCCGAAATATTTAGACCGGCATCTCCTCAAGTCAGGAATTACCGGTTGGGCACAGGTAAACGGGATGCGTGGACAGGTATCAATAGAAGATAGAACTAAATACGATTTATATTACATTGAAAACTGGTCGTTAGTCCTCGACATTAAGATAATCGTTAAAACAATAAAAGCAGTATTATTTGGGAAAGATGCATATTAAAAAGGTGAAATAATTATGGTGGCAGTTTTTGTTTTTTATATACATTTAGTAGCAGCATCAGCAATATTTACGAAGCGTTGGCAGGAATCGGGCAAAGGTGAAGCTTTTCTCGCTGTAGGATTTATGGCTCTGATTTTCGGTGTCGGCTGGTCGGTTGCAACAGTATTTTTAAAATTCTTCTTTGCTAAAGAAGGATTGAGTGTATGGTTCGACCGCGACCAGATGTCGCTGGCACTACTCACCGTATTAGAATCGATCTTTTATTATGCGTACATAAAATGGGAGCGAAAAAAAATCAAACCGCAGCATTGATTATTTTATCATTATTAATTTCTGTACTGATTTATAATTGTTACTTTCCATTTTTACATAATAGACTCCACTAGGATATTTGCGCGCATCCCAAACCGCTTCGTAGCTTCCTGCTCTCTGTTCAGAATCTACTAACACGACAACTTCCTGACCCAAAATATTATACACACTCAATCGTACTTTTGTATTTCTATCAATATCATATTTTATTTTCGTAGAAGCATTAAAAGGATTTGGATAATTTTGATACAATTTAATTTTGCTTGGTAAGCCGTTTTCATTTCTAACCGACACAATAACCGTGTCGGTTGGTTCAAACCCAAACTCACCAGTGTTCCAGCGGTTTGCATTGCCAACAGGCCATGGAAAACGCTGCTTATCGTACGGTATATCTGTGAACTCCCAGACATATAGATTAATCTGATCTGCAGTTTTAGTTGCCATAACCATTTCCACAGTTCCATCGTTCTCGAGGTCTGCGAATGCCGGAGTACTAGCTGCTAAACCATTAACTTTAAGCGGCGACCATGCCATCTGTGTTGCATTGCTACGAGAGGCAAATACATAACCTGTATCATTTTTCGTTATATCGGCATTTGTAAAAAGCACAAATTCTTTATTCTCCAAATCGTGATATGGAATAGGCACTGAGGGAACTCCTGGAGCGAATGGGCCATTAATCCCCGGCAGTTCGAAAGGAAACATTGGTAATGATGTTCCATCTTCTTCCCATGCATATAAATATCCAAATAAACCGCCCGCGATAACTACATCTGATCTGCCTTTGGCAGATTGATTTTTGTAATTTAAAAAAATCGCACTATTATGACCGAATAAAGGATCCTCAAGTTCTTTAGGCCAACCCTTAATTACTTCACCTAATGGGTTCAATAAATAAAAGTAGCAATTATAAATTTTACGATATATTGAAGTTCCAAAAGCAATTACTTTATAGTCGTTACCTTGGAATTGGCTGATTGCTCCCAAGGGAACTGAAAACAAAAACTGATCCTTTCTTATAAACGGCCAGCCCGCTTTAATTGTACCATCTGGCTGATAACATACAATCATAAAATAACTTGTAGTGTCAACCCATTCAGTATATGTAGCCGATACAAAAATTTCTGGGATTGAATCAAAATCGACATCTGAAATTTTTGGAACTGACATTCCAAAGTAACCATTTGGAATAGTTTGGGGCCATCCAGGCAATACTTTTCCACGCCAATCTAAACCATATACTTTGTACCATCTTCTAAAAAAAATTTCTAATTTCCCATCTTTATTTATATCATAAATTGTAGGACCAACCGGGCTGCCACTTTCAGGGTCTTGAAAAGTTACAGGAAATCCAGGCATGTCGTCGCCATTAGTCCGCCATACATATACCCCACCAAAACCAGGATTACGAGTACTAGATACTGCAATAATTTCTTTATAGCCATCACCATCAATATCACCAATCGCTGGTCCTGTAACATTTGAATACGGCAGGTATTTAGGCCAGCCAGGAAAATTTTCACCATTCCTACGAATTATATGAATATAATTGCCGCTCGATAGGATTATCTCTAAATATCCATCGTTATCTAAATCATAGAACTGAGCCGAAGGCAGAAATCCGTAATTACTCTTTTCTAATTCAATAGGAAAGTTTTGTTTTAATTTTGGCTCAGGTAAATATTGTGTATAAATATTTTGTGAGGTGATAAAAATAAGAATTACCGAAATAAATAATTTATTCATGTTACAATATTCCTTTCAGCAAAAGCTGATAAGTTTATAATTTATCGTACATTAATGAGGTGGTTTAAAAGCCACCTCATCATTATACTTTTTAACTAACACGGTATTGCTGTTGCCGTAAGTTCAACTGGCACCCAACCTGTCGGAGCAGGTTTAACTGTTTGACTGCCGCATGGAACGGTAACCATTATAGTATAGTTTAGACGGTTCCCAGCGGGATCGTGTGTAGGCATACCAACCATATCTAATATACCGTAATATTGACCAGGTTCTCTTATCCATGCCCTTCCATCCCTACTATGAGTTGTACCATTAATTGTAGTATATGCGACTACACTGATGAAATCTTTGCAATAAGCCACCGGTGGCTTGTCTGTACACGTAATATAAAGTACATAAGCACGAGGTACATCTGGATCTCCGTCATCAGGCGGAATTGGCTGTATAGCGTTTGGCTCTTGTGAAAATGCAAATGATAGACTAATTAATAGTAATCCTATTAATATCATTATATTTTTCATTAATTCTCCACTATTTTTGTTTAACATTCGTTAATTAATTTTTTGAATTACCTGGTTAACCGGGGGGCGACCTTGCATGATAATAAAATCCAATTCTATTAAAATCAAAATCCCCAATTAATTTTGCGATACTAATTGGGGATAAGTCGTTATTTACATTTACATGTATGTATGTATGTATGTATGTATGTATGTATGTATGTATGTAATCATAAAACCCTACCTAATATAAAATGTTTCAAACTATTGTCAAGTATTTTAAACACTTTAGCTTACTTCACTTGCTCAATCCAATAACCTGCTTCCAAAGCATCTGCGAGTTTGGCTGCTGCTTTCATTGCATCCTGTTTTGTTTCATACCGCCCGACACTTACACGATACCATTTATCTTTTTCTGTTATCATTGCTTCGTACCCGGCATCAGTCCAACGCTTTACATTTTTTTCTGCATTCGATTTTTCTCTGAACGAAGCAACCACGATCGAATAACTTCCACTCCCTGTTTCTTTGTGTACTTTTTGTTCAGCTTCTTTTTTTACAGGTTGTTTTGCAGGTTCGGGTGTGGGTACCGGTTGCTTAGTAACAGGTGCTTCAATTTTGGGGACTGATTCCGCTTTAGTTTGCTGGGTCGTTTCTTCTTCTATAGTATCGGTCGGTGAGAGTTCTGTCGCCGGTTCGGTTATCTCTTCTTGTTGTTCAGGAATTACAATTACCTTCGTTGGTTTTTCGCCCCATAAATGTATATAACCATACTGGTTAAGTGCGTAGATAACAACACCCACTAAAATAATGAGACTAAAAATAACCATAATTGGAAGCATTTTTGAACCTCCGCCCGCCATTGCTTGTCGCTTAAATGGCGATAATGGTTGCTGACGCATATTACGTTTTTGTTCTTCCGGGATATTTAAATTTGGCATTTTGCACCTTCAATATTGTTATTAATTTCATTTCAATGTAATAAAATAATTTATAAAATGGTAATATTAGTTTTGAAAAGGTTGAGTTTTTGCTAAATTCATCAGCGGATTTTTAAATTTGCTTACAATAACGTCGAACGCTTCAGGGTTTCCATCCTGGAATAAGGCGATTAGTTCTTCGTCCGACACCATTGAAAAGTTCCCGAAATCATCAGTCTCGTTTTCCGATGATATTATAAATCAACAAAGTCATTGCGAGCTTCTCGTCGATGGAAGATGATTTCAACGATTCGTCAGTTTCAACAAGTGTAACAAACGCCTGCTCGATATTGGCAATCGAGTAATTCCTCGCAGCATTAAGGTACTCTTTTACAAAGAACTGATTAATCTTCAAGCGGCTCACGATGTCGAATTCACTTTTTAAATCTGAACCTCTGATAATCCAAAGCTTCTGAAAATACTTGCAAAGCATTACGATAGTTCCGAGTGCCGATTCTCCGTTGTTAAGCATGTTCTCAATTATAGTAACCGATTTGGAAATATCCTTTTCGCCGATAGCTTTTTGCAGCGAGAAAACATTAAACGCTTTCGAAACTCCCACTACCGAATTAACATCATCTTCATCTATCATCTTTTTTGAATCTACATAAATCGTAAGCTTCTCCAATTCATTGTGTATCTCGCGCATCGAATTGCCTGTGCATTCGGCAATCAATTGTGCAGCTTCGTCGGTTATTTTCTTCCCAAAATTTTTAATATGGTTTTTGATCCATCCAGCAATTTGATTATCGTACAACGGTTTAAATTCGACAACCATCCCTTTACTTTTAATTGATTTTGCAATCGTAGTGCGGTTATCTAATTTTGAGCCAACCATCAGGAGTATTGTAGATTCCGAAGGATTTTCGAGATAACGCCCGAGTAAAGTTTTGTTATTTTCACTTGTCAAAAGCTTATTGAACTCTTTAACAACCACTACTCTTTTTTCGGAAATCATCGGATAAGCTGAAGCAATGCCAAGTAAATTTTTTACTTCAATATTATTTCCATCCACAACATCGACATTGAAACCTTTAACCGATTCGTCAACACTCTCTCGGATAATTTGTTTTATAAATTGGTCGATCAAGAAATCCTCATCACCAAAAAAGTAATAAAGTGAGAAATATTTTTTTTGACTGATAGAAGCTTCCAGATCCTGTATTGAAGCTGTGTCCGATTTATCTTTAGCCATTATTTCTACTTTTTAAATAAAAATAAGCAGGGATTCCGGCAATTATAATCGCCAGCCCTAAACCTGAATTTCGTAAATCACCGATAAAAATAAATACGATAAAAAAGAGAGCTCCCAGCACATAGAGCGCCGGAACAACAGGATAGCTCCACGTTTTGTAGGGACGGTTTAAACCGGGTAATTTTTTCCGCAAGACGAACAATCCCACAATCGTAAGCACACCAAAAAGGAGCGATGCAAAAGCGGTATAAGTGAGCAGGTCGCTGTATGTTCCCGTTAAAGTAAGCAAACAAGCCCAGACACATTGATAAACAAGCGAAACTGCCGGTGTTTTAAATTTTGTATGAACTGTTTTTACTTTTTCAAAAAACAATTTGTCGTTAGCCATTGCGTAATAAACACGCGGACCTGCGAGTATCAACCCGTTGTTACAACCGAAAGTAGAAATTAAAATTGCAGCAGTAATAAAAACTAATCCGGCGGGACCAAAAACTATTTGAGCAACTTCGGCTGCAATTCGGTTATCGGCAACTGTTGCCATTTGCTCAACCGGAACGATATAAATATAAGCCATTGTGGTGAGTGTATAGATTATTGCTGTCGCTGCAGTTCCAATGACCAAAGCACGCGGGAGATTTTTTTCAGGGTGTTTGATTTCTTCGGCTGTGAATGTAACGGAGTTCCACGCATCGTAAGCAAATAGCGCCTTCGACATTGCCACGGCGATTGCTGCAAAGAGACTTAATCCGAGAGCTTCAGGAATGATTGGAGTTAACACCGGTGTAAAATTAGAAAGCGAACCATTACCGACTATAAAACTTACACCAATCAGCGAAGCAAGTGCAGCTACTTTCGAGACTGTGAAAATATTTTGAACCGCTGCCCCTAACTTAACACCAAAAATATTTATAACCGAGAGCAATACAATACTGATAATAGCAATAATTTGTGCTGAATTAATCGTAAAATTTTGGAATGAAAAAACGACGTTGCTTTCTGATAACGAAGGAATGAAAACACCTAAATACTTTGCGAAGGCAACCGCAACGGCTGCAATAAATCCGGTTTGAATTACAAGAAATAACGTCCAACCATAAAGAAATCCCCACAACGGACTGTATGCTTCGCGAAGGAAAACGTATTGACCGCCGGTGCGCGGCATCGCAGCAGCAAGTTCGGCATAACTCAAACTCCCAAAAACAGTGAGCAAACCGCCTACTACCCAAATCAAAATAATTAAGCCGGGCGTTTGAACATACCCGGCTATCAAAGATGGAGCTATAAAAATTCCCGAACCAATCATTGAACCTACGACTAACATCGTAGCGTCGAATAAATTCAGCCCGCGCTTTAATTCCGATTTTTCGGGAGATAACATCTATGAATTATTTATTTTTTCTTTTCGGTTTCTTTTGGTTCTTCGCCTTTAACGAAAACTTTTTTCATTACTACATCTTTTTCAGGTTTATCGGAAGGTTTTATTGTTTTAACTTTACCTATTGCTTTTACAACATCCAAACCACTTATCACTTTTCCAAAAACGGTATGCTTTCCGTCAAGGTGTGGTGTTGGAACCAATGTAATAAAAAATTGGCTGCCGTTTGTATTTGGACCTGCATTCGCCATCGAGAGAATTCCGGCACCATCGTGCTTGAGTTTCGGGTTGAACTCGTCTTCAAATTTTTTACCCCAGATACTTTCGCCGCCGCGGCCTGTTCCTGTCGGGTCGCCACCTTGAATCATAAAGTTATCTATCACGCGGTGAAATATTATTCCGTTGTAATATCCCTTCCGGGCAAGTCCGATAAAATTTTCGACTGTCTTTGGGGTTTCTTTAACAAACATTTCGATTTCGATTGTACCCATAGTCGTTTCCATAACAACTACAGGATTTGATGCCGGTTTTTGTTCCATAGCTTTTCCCTTCTTAGTTTTTTCTTGTCCAAATCCGATTGTTAAAATTAATAATGAGATTAGAACATGAGTTAATGATTTCATAATTATCCTTTCTTAATTTGATAATAAATTATTTATCCTATAAATAAAATACCTAATATTCCAACAATAAAACAATAATACGAGAACCAACTGAATCTTTTCTTTTTTAATAAACCGAGAACAACTCTGATTGAAGCATATCCCGAAATTGCCGCAATAACAGTTCCAACAAAATATATCAGCAATTGTTGGTGACTGATTGATGATTGCATAACTTCGTTGGCTTTGAGAATTGAAGCGCCAAAAATTACAGGAAGAGACATTAAAAAAGAAAATTTTGCAGCATTCTCACGTGAAATACCAGCAAATAAAGCACTGCTGATAGTTATACCGGAACGCGAAATACCGGGAATGATTGCAATAGCTTGGGCAATTCCGATGATTATTGCCGAAACGAAACCTACTGAAGAACCTTCTTTTGGATTCGAAAATTTTGTTAAAAATAAAATCAACCCTGTAAGTAGCAGCATTACCGAGACAAATTTGGGATCATTGAATAAAACCCCAATTTCATTTTCAAACATTATTCCGACGATAGCTGCCGGTATTGAGCCGATTACAATAAAGATTGCTATTTTAAAATGTTCATTAGTTTTAAAAAGTAATTTCAATTTTGTTGGATTCTTAACAAACTCGAAAATAGAAAGAAATAATAATTTGATATCTTTCCAAAACATAAAAACAACACTTAATAAAGTCCCGAAATGAACAAAAACCTCAAAGGTAATATCACTTTGATGAACGATATTTAAAAGTTCTTGACCCAAAACAAGATGGCCCGAACTACTAATAGGAAGGAATTCTGTAAGCCCTTGAATTATTCCTAACAAAACTGCATCTAATAAACTCAAGTAATCTCCGATATGTTGAACTTGTTGCCGAATTGTCTTTGCCAGCGTAGCGAAGCCTGCCGAAGCAAAGCGGCGGTCAGACTTCGCCGCTACGTATCTCGCAATGACTCTTTTCTGGTATTTGGCAACACGCTCATTGTTAATTGTCGTTAAACTTAACTGTTTGAATTCTGTTCAAGTTTTTCCTTCATGATCTCAGAAACTCTGAGTCGATCCTTCAAAAAATAAACTATCCCCAATAAAGTAATACCGATAAATCCGACAGCGTGAGTAACAGTAGCATAGCTCGCTGCGACAGTATATTCTACTCCATAGAGTTTCGTCAGTGTTTGGATAGTAAAATAATGGTAAGGACCGATTGCTCCAGGTGTCGGGATAAGAATACCGATACTTGAAATCGCCTGCACAACCAATGCTGCTGCTAAATCGAGATTATTGTTTTCGATTAACCTGAAAGCATTAAAAACAACATACATCATCAGGATATAAAGTCCCCACACAAGAATACTTGTAACAAAAATAACAAAATAATTTTTCCGTTCTTTAAAGAATAAAAATCCATCCAAGAACGAATGTACAATATGATCGACTAATTTGGCTTTCTTTTCGGAGAGGCGGCGGGTTAGAAATTGTAAAATACGCATCACGATATCACGCCGAATCATTAGAAAAATGAAAACACCGAGGAATAAAAAACTTGCACCAGTGAGCCACATACCGGTTTTTTCAAGCCATGGGAAAGTTTCTGTTAACGGTCCCGAGTAAACAGCAGGTATCAAAGCAATCAAGAAGAGAAAAGAAATGATATCAAAAATTCTCTCGACTACAACAGTGGCAAAAGCCGCACTACGCGATATATTTTCTGATTTACTGATTGCGTAGGGACGCACAAGTTCGCCAGCACGCGGAAGAATGTTGTTCATCATATAACCGATTATCAGCGACGAAAACAGATTTTGGAACTTCATATTTTTTTTAACAGGAGCGAGCAGATAGCGCCAGCGCCAGGCACGAATCGCATGACTTAATAAAAGAATCGGAAACATCGCAAGTGCCCACCAGTAATTTGCACCTAATAGAATTTCGTAGAGTTTTCCAAAATCGGTTCCACGAAATGCAAAATATAGAAATCCGAATGTAAAAATTATACTCAGCGAATATTTTATAAACGATTTAAACTTGGAATTCATCGGGCTGATCAGCGGAGGTCGATTGTTTCAACATTTTTCGGTACATCGAATTTAAACTCGTTATCCGGTATATTTGTGTTTATTTTGATGCTGTTCACTATGTATTTAGTAAAGTTATCGCTTACATCTGTAATTTCAATCTGCCGCATTAAGTTAGTATCCAAATCGATCCATACTTTCATCGTTTTGGTTAACGACTTTTCGTCCTTCGGTGTGAGTTTTATAATTGCATTTTTCTTGCCGAATAAAATTTCTTCACCGAGAAGAACTGTATTATAATTTTTAGGAACATTAACGAGTACACGGTCGGGAGAAAACGATTTCGGGTCTTCTTTGTAATTGTTGACCATTACTTGATTGTTAATATGGTAATACGACCACACAGTTTTTCCATCTGTTACAATCGTTTGTTGTTCAAGCTCTATTCTGTACTTATTCCCCTTTTTCATTTTCAAAGTACCTTCGAAGTTCTGCTCCATTTTTGATACACCAAAAATAACATTTTGTGTAAAGGCTGCTGTTAAGTCTTTAATTGATTCATATTTTTTTTCTACCTTCTTCAGGATTTTACTTGCGTCTTGAGCGTCCATAGATAGATGCAAGACTAAAACAGCTGAGAAGATCAGATATAGTTTTTTCTTCATTCCGTGTTCCTCAGGATTTCTCTCAAAGTTTCTTCGGTTTCGATTAATACTTGACGGGCTTTGCTGCCGTCGTATGGTCCGACAATACCTGCGGCTTCTAATTCGTCAACAATACGGGCGGCGCGTGAGTATCCCACTTTTTGCCGTCGTTGAATCAAAGAAACAGAAGCTTGTTGATGACGAACAACTAAGTGAGCAGCTTCTTCAAAAAGTTCGTCTCTTTCCGAAGCTCTGCCACTGTATCCGTTTTTCCGCTTCTCTAAAACAGAGGGAAGCTTAAACAGGCGGGTATATCCTTTTTGCTTTGCTATATGATTCATTATTGCTTCAACTTCATCGGTTGTTACATAAACGTTTTGAATTCGCATAGGTTTCGGACTTCCTGACGGCAGATAGAGCATATCGCCGCTGCCTAATAGCGCTTCGGCTCCGTTCATATCAAGTATTGTCCGCGAATCTGTTTTAGATGCAACCTGATATGCAATCCGCGCCGGGAAGTTGGCTTTTATTACACCTGTGATAACATCAACTGAGGGGCGTTGAGTTGCAACAACCAAGTGGATACCGACTGCACGTGCCATCTGAGCGAGACGAGTTATCGGTTCTTCAATTTCTTTTGCTGCAGTAATCATCAAATCGGCTAACTCGTCGATGATAACTATTATATAAGGCATTTTTAAATGTTTGAATTCGGGTGTTGATTTTATTTTCCCTGATTTAACCTTGTCATTATATTCAGCGATGTTACGGGCGCCCGCATTTGCAAACCGGTTGTAACGTTTTTCCATTTCTACTTCAACACTTTTTAAAATTGAAACTGAATTTTCAGGTGTCGTTATAATCTCGTCTCTGAAATCGGATGAAGTTGCCAGATAGTGATTCACTAATCTCTTGTAAAGTGTTAACTCAATTTTTTTAGGGTCAATAATTACAAACTTTACTTCCGATGGGTGTAATTTGTAGAGCAAGCTGATGATGATAGAATTAATGCCGATACTTTTACCCGAACCGGTAGCCCCGGCAATTAAGAGGTGAGGCATTTTAGCAAGGTCATCGACAAAAACTTCACCTGAAATTGTTTTTCCCATCGCAAGCGGCAATGCAGCTTTTGTCTCGCGGAATTTGGTTGAGTTGAGGACGCTCCGGATATTCACAATCGATGGATTATGATTGGGAATTTCAACACCAATGGTACCTTTACCCGGAATCGGTGCGATAATGCGAATACCCTTTGCCGATAGTGCAAGCGCTAAATCGTTCTCAAGACTCACGATGCGACTGATTTTCACTCCGGATGCCGGTACTAATTCATAAAGTGTGATGACGGGACCGGGTGTAACGCTCACACTTTCAAGTTCAATTCCGAAGTTGGCAAGTTTTGATTTCAGCAATTCAGCATTAGCACGGAGTTCTTCGTCGTTCACAACATCGGCTTGGCGAGGCGAATCCAACAATTCGACAGATGGGAAAACATATTCTATCTCTTCCTCTTCTTGAGATTCCGGAGGCATAGATTCTGATTCTTCTACCTGAACTTCATCAACATCATTCTCTTCAACATTTTTTTCCGTAGATATAACGCGTTTAACTTTTTCTTCTTCTTTTTCTTCTTCAGGAGCTTTGAAAATTATTTGCTTCGCCGGTTTCTGTTTCAATGACTTTTCGTCTTGTTGAATTGGGGCTTCGTCGAATTTTTTTATCGTAAATTCTGTTTCGGCAGCTTCATCGTCCTTATCATCGTCAAGGTCAACAACTCTTTGTTCGTTCTTTTTTGAAACGAACCAGCCTGCGATACGATCGAAACCCTGTTTAATTCTGTTCAGAGTTTTGTAAATATCTAAATCGACTGCGAGGACTAAAATTATTAACAGAGAAGTAAGCACAATGAGGGCTGCACCAACTTTTCCGATTAATTTTGTTAGCACATCCCCCATGAACGCGCCTACAAGTCCGCTCCATTCCTTCTCGACAGTACCAAAAATCTGACTGGTAACTCCCATCGTAGCTGAAAATAAAATAGCGATTACGATTGCATAATTCGTAAGCTTTAGTGCATTCGTCGGATCATTTTTTCTTAAAATAATCCAACCCCACATCATCAATAGTATTGGCAGAATAATTACGGCATAACCGATGGTGCCGTTAATTAATGAGTTAGCAATCAATGCCCCAACGAGCGACAGAGCGTTAGTAACGTGTGCAGCTTTTTCTTTTAAGATGTCGTCGAAGGGAAGTTTAAAAAGATCAAGCAGAGAAATATCAGTAAATTGTTCATCGCTCCTTGAGTATGTTAAGATACCGATTACTAATAGAATCGAAAACAACATCATCAGGACGGAAAGTATCTGTGATTTGCGATCAACTTTCTGTCGTTTTCCGTTCTTCCTGTCCCCGTTTTTTCTACTTCTGGTTTCAGCCATACGAATTGCTATTTTTTTTGCGAAGATTTTTGTTTAGGTTTAACTTCTGTTTCTGTTTTCTTAGTGTCATCGCGTTTCAGGGTCAATACGTTGTTGGCAAAAATCGGAACTTCCGGAATAGTATCGATACCAGAACATATCTTGATGTCCTCACGGAAACCTAAATCGGTAAGATATTTGCCATGGTCCGACTGGCGAATCATTTTTAAAATTGATCTGTTGTAAGTTTTGAAAAGCGACATAGCTGCGAGACCCGAATCGCCAATGACAAAATTTTGACCTAATATTTGTTCAGTTTTCGAGAGAATCATTCCGGCACATACTACATCTTCGATACAGAAATTGTTCTGATTACCTGCACAGAGAATATAAAAATCTTCCCCTATTGATGCCAGAAATTCGGCAACCTTCGAAATATTCACAAATCCCGCAACCACGAGATTTTTTGCATAACGTCCCTTTGTAATGGCAAGGGAACCGTTAGTTGTGCAAAAAATTATCGACTTACCTTTTACAGTTTCTTCGGTATATTCAGCGGGTGAATTTCCGAGATTAAAACCCTCTATCATTTTAGCGTGGCGTTCGCCACCGCGTAGTGTAACATCGCCGAATAAGCTTCCGGAAATTTTCACGGCGCTTTCTATCGAAGGAACGGGAATAATTTCACGCGCACCGTTACTTAGTGCTGTGATTATTGTTGTACTTGCACGAAGCACATCAACTACTGCTACATTTTTTTCACGCAAAAATAAATCGTCAACTTGTGCCGGGGTAAAAAATATCTCTGCTGTTATTTTTGTCTTTGGATTATCCATAATTTACTTATTTACGAAGGGTAATTTTACAATTTTAGCTTTTACCTCTTGGTTACGTATTTTAATATTAATTTGAGTACCGGGCTCGGATTTGTTTGCATCCACAAACCCCAAACCTATGCCGGCATCCAACGTTGGCGAAAACGTACCACTCGTTACAATACCAACAGGATTACCATTTATGAAAATTTCGTATCCCTTCCGAGGAAAAGCTTTTTTATCTTCTACTTCAAAACCTACTAATCGTCGTTTTACACCTTCCGATTTTAATTTCAACAGAACATCCCGTCCGTTAAAATTGCCTTTGTCGAGTTTGGTTATCCAACCGAGTCCCGATTCAAGCGGATTGGTTGATTGATCGATATCGTTGCCGTAAAGACAAAAACCCATTTCGAGGCGAAGAGTATCGCGCGCGGCTAAGCCGATTGGCTCTATGTTAAATTCTTTACCCGCTTCGAATATTGCGTTCCACACTTTTTCAGATAAGCTAACGTCGGAAGGAAAATACAATTCGAATCCCAATTCACCCGTATAACCTGTTCGCGAAATAATCATTTCAACATCTGCCAATTTTCCGGTAGCAAAAGTATAATATTTCATATCCGAAAGATTTACAGAGGTAAGTTTTTGGAGTGTTACTAAAGAGTTTGGTCCTTGCACAGCAATCAGTGCAATCGCATCGCTTCTATCGACAAGTTTAACATCGCCAAATAAATTTTCCTTCAACCAATCGAAGTCTTTAGCTTTGTTAGATGCGTTCACCACAAGCATATAATGCGTTCCAAAATTGTATACCAACATATCATCAACAATACCACTATCGTTGAAACACATTGCTGAATACTGCACTTTGCCGGGCGTTAATTTTGAGGCATCGTTTGTTGTTACTTTTTGAATAAAAGCGAGTGCGTCGCTCCCCAAAATTTCAATTTCACCCATGTGAGAAACATCGAATACCCCTACCGACTTACGAACAGCTAAGGTTTCGTCGATTATACTCCGATATTGAACAGGCATTTCGAATCCGGCAAATGGTACAAGCTTGGCGTTTAATTCTTTATGAATTTTATAGAAGGATGTTCGTTTCATATTTATTTTTGCAATTTCTTCCAATCGTTTAAAAATCTTTCGATACCGATATCGGTTAGGGGGTGCTTTATTAATTGCATTAGAACTGAATGAGGTATTGTTGCGGCGTCGGCACCCATCATCGCAGATTCTACAACATGTAGCGGATGACGGACACTTGCAACCAACACTTGAGTATCATATCCATAATTCCTATAAATTGTAATGATTTGGCTTATTAATTCCATTCCGGAGGTGCTGATATCATCGAGCCTGCCGACGAAAGGACTTACAAAGTAGGCACCAGCTTTAGCAGCGAGTAATGCCTGATTCGGCGAAAAACAGAGTGTTACATTTGTCCGAATTCCTTCGGCTTTTAAACTTCTTGTAGCTTGCAGTCCATCCTTGGTTAGTGGAACTTTGACTACAATGTTCTCGTGAATTTTAGCAAGCTCATACGCCTCTTGCATCATCCCTTTGTATTCGAGCGATATTACTTCGGCGCTGATAGGTCCGTTTACTACCGAACAAATTTCTTTTATTAGTTCTTTAAAATTTTTCCCTTCCTTCGCAATCAAACTGGGATTTGTTGTAACGCCGTCAATCAGCCCCATCGAGTTAGCATCTTTTATTTCACTAATGTTTGCAGTGTCGATAAAAATTTTCATTACATACCTTTATACGTTATAATTTTCAGTAATATCTTGTTTTTGTTTGAAAGAATAAAATTTAAACTCATCAACTGCTAATGTAGAATCTTCGGCGAGTTTGATTAGAATGCGGAATCGAAGCATCATTTTTGTTAACCTGCTTATAGTTCCTTCCTTTAGATATACAGCTAAAGTTGGATGGACCGAGAGTTTTAAACGATATTCACGCTTATCGTGTTTTAACCGCCGAATCCACCGAGCGATATGGTTGACTATGCTTGGTTTAGAGAGGATTTGACCGCCACCTCCGCAGACTGGGCAGGGTTCGGAAAAGCTTTGTAAAATACTCTGCCTGATTCGCTGACGTGTAATCTGTGCAATGCCGAATTCAGTCAAAGGCAACACTGTTACTTTCGCACGGTCTCTCCTGAATTCTTTCTTGAGTTCATCGTACACCTTTTTCCTATTTCGCTCATCATCCATATCTATAAAGTCTATTACGATAATCCCGCCAATATCGCGCAGACGTAATTGCCGTGTAACCTCGCGAGCGCCTTCGAGATTCGTTTTCAACGAATTCATTTCTTGTTCCTTCTTGGCTGCATACCTTCCGCTGTTCACATCAATAACGACCATAGCTTCGGTCTGCTCAATTATAACATAGCCGCCACTCTTCAGCCAGACCTTTCTGCTTAAACAGGTTGCAATTTCTTTTTCGACTCCGAAAGCATCGAAGATTGGTTCTCGTTCTTTATAGAATTCTATTTTTTCCAGCATATGCGGTGCAACCCATTTCACATATAACCGGATTTCTTTATGCAACTTTTTTGAATCTACTATAACACGCTCAACATCTTCGCTGAACAAGTCGCGAAATACACTTGATGTAGTGGATATATCTTTAAACACGAGTGATGGTGGTTTTTCAGTCTTAACTGATTGTTCGATCTCTTTCCATTTTTTAAGTAATTCGGCAAGGTCTTCTTTAATCAGCTCTTCATCAATATTATCCGCCACGGTTCTGATTATAGCTCCAAAATTTTCGGGAAGCATCGAACGGACGATACGGCGCAAACGGCGTTTTTCACGAAAGCTATTCAGCCTCTTCGAAACTCCTATGCGGTTATTAAACGGGAGCAGAACTAAAAATCGCCCGGCAAGAGATACCTCTGAAGTTACACGAACACCTTTTTTACCTAAAGGCTCTTTTGTAACCTGAACTATAATTTCCTGTCCTTTCGTAATTTGAGGAACTGTAACTCTGGCTGGTCGGGTATCCTTCTTTGTTTGGTCTGGATACTTTCGCTGGGAGGCTGCAGGAGTTCCAGGGATATCATCGTCGTCATCCCCGATATCTTCATCGGTCTCTAAATCGGAGTCTTCATCGCCAATCATAGCGGAATACTCATCAATAGTGCTGACAATATCTGAGAAGTGCAAGAAGGCGTCCTGTCTCATCCCAATATCTATGAATGCGGCTTTGATACCGGGCATAACTCTGGCGACTTTCCCTAAGTAAATGTCGCCAACCATCCTCTCTTTTTCTGATGTTTCGACGTAAAGTTCGGCTAAACGCCCATCTTCCGTAATTGCAATCCTGATTTCATTTGAGGTTGCATTGATAAATATCTCTTTTTTCATTAATTTTTACTCGTTCCTTTGATTTATATATGCAGCGCAGCCACCGGGTCTGAGCCGGGGCAAGGGCGAGAAACGAATTTGATATATCCATCCGGAATGCCCGAAACGGATCACAAACTTTGATTGCTAACATCATCATCGTTATCAAGTATCCTGCTGCTATTAATTTTTCCATACTTTACTTAATATTTTATAAGTAGTTTGATTTGAATGCGACTTAAATTACAAAATTTATATGTAGATTGCAAAAGAACCGGCAATCAAATTTGTAATTTTTACTTTTTCTGTTTACTTTCATAACAATAAAAGAGAATTATAATGAAAATCGGTATAACCTGTTATCCAACATACGGTGGTAGTGGTGTGGTTGCTACTGAACTCGGGAAAGCTCTCGCATTGAGAGGTCATCAAGTCCATTTTATAAGCTACGCTATGCCAATGCGATTAGATGGTTTTTTAAATAATATATTTTACCACGAAGTGGAGATGACTAGTTATCCCCTTTTTGAATTTCCCCTTTACACGCCGGCACTGGCCAGCAAAATGGTGGAGGTTGCAAAATTCGAAAAGTTAGATATACTGCACGTCCACTACGCAATCCCTCACACAATTAGCGCCTTTTTGGCAAAACAAATTATCGGTCAAAAACTGAAGATAATTACTACTTTACACGGAACCGATATCACGCTGGTCGGTTTGGAACCGAGTTTCTTACACATAATGAAATTTGTAATTGAACAGAGCGACGGGGTGACTGCTGTTTCGAGATTTTTAAAAGATAAAACTATCACAAATTTTCAAATCGAAAAAGACATCCGCGTAATTTATAATTTTATAAATCCTGAAAAGTATTATCGTGCCTCTGATGATGGTCTAAAACAATCGATTGCTCCGAACGGTGAAAAAATTATCACTCATACATCCAATTTCAGATCCGTGAAGCGTGTCCCGGATGTTATAAAAATATTTTTTGAAATATCGAAACAAATAAAATCGAAACTGATTTTAGTGGGCGATGGACCTGAACGTTCGGCTTGCGAAGCTTTATGCAGAGAAATAGGGATATGCGATAATGTAAAGTTCTTAGGGAAACAGAGCGAGGTTGTTCCTATTTTATCAATTTCAGATTTATTTTTAATACCAAGCCAATCGGAAAGTTTTGGGTTGGCAGCTCTCGAAGCGATGGCATGCGGGGTCCCGGTGATATCTTCGAGCGTAGGTGGTTTACCTGAATTGCAGTTACACGGCGAAACAGGATTCATCGCTGAAATCGGGGACATACATCGCATGGCTAAATACGGTATTGATCTTTTAACGAATGAACCAAAGCATATATCGTTTGCAAATGCTGCACGCGAACGGGCAGTAAATCTTTTTAACGAAAATAAAATAGTCAATGAGTACGAAAATTATTACAACGAAATTTTATCAAAATAACTTATTGGAAAACTTATGGAAACTTGGAAAGATTTTGTTTCGATATTACCCGACTTTTTAATCCGCAGCGGGTTTGCAATTATTTGCGCCGCAATCCATCGTTTGTCTGGATACCGGTTGAAAATAGCGGCTCGAAGGACGGAACGGTTCAAGTCGATATTAATTGGCAGCAAAGCGTACGTGTCGATTGGACAGAGTTGAGCAATCAGTTGGAATTACCATACACAACTTATGAATGCAATTTAACATTAGCAGAGCATTCTCATAATGGCAATGTAACGGATTTATTGCTCGATGCTGACAACAATACAGCGGTATTGAATCCGGGCAGTTATGTCGATTTGGTTTTCGATGCACCTCCGATTGTAGAAGGAAAGAAGCGCTCGTTTATATTCGTATCGAACGGCAGGTATGAGAGGATAGGTGAGAAATTTACCGAGTCGGCTTTAGTCGAAATTAAATCAAA
>JASEGV010000005.1 GCA_030017895.1 Bacteroidota bacterium
CTAATTTTATCTGATTGAAAAACCACTTAAACAGTTCAGTAAAAACTCTCTGGTTGTCTGCTTGACCGAATTTCTTAAAATACCTTTGAAATGATTTATGTCCAGCCATCCTTTTCCAATCGAATATATTTTGTATCACTTTATCAAATCTTGTCACTTCTAAATGTTCAAATCTATTGGCACCACTCCATAGACTCACCCAAAAGTTATTTATTAACTGTATCGGATTGTAACCTCGATTTGATTTCTGTTTAGGTAAGTATAGTCTTTCTAAAACTTCATTTATTTTTGTCTTTTCTATCAATTTCTTCATTAAAACCATGCCGCCCCAAGGTGTGATTTCTTTGTCTGTAAATTCGATTTTTAGTTCCATTTTGGTGTATGTTTTTCTTACTTAATAAATTATCGTTTTTAGATTAACATAATATAACTCAACTTATAATAAAATAACAACTTAGCTACACTTTTCCCTAATGGCGGTCATTAGAAATTTATAGCCTATTGAACAATCTGGGTTTATTAATCAGCCCTCTTCATTTGATTTTAATATGAGCATTTTGTAGATTAATTCCACAGAATTTTCATAAAAGCATAAAGGAATACTTACCGAACATATTGCTACCATTGTTTTTTACAGCTTTTTTTCTTATTTTCAAGCAAATTTTAAAACTATTTAGGAATCAGGATGTTCAAAGACGCCCCGATCAATGGTGTGGCAGTTAAAATACTCAGTAAATATTCAGACCAACGCGGTTGGCTTATCGAAACTTTTCGCAACGATGAACTTTTAACAGAATTTCATCCCGCTATGGCTTACATTTCAATGACAAATCCTCAAGTCGCACGGGGTCCCCACGAGCACATTGATCAGTCAGATTTGTTTGGATTCATCGGTCCCTCAACTTTTAAAATTTATCTTTGGGATAACAGAAAAGATTCCCCAACTTATCTGAATAAAATGACTGTTCTTGCCGGTGAAGATGAACCAAAATCGATACTCGTTCCACCCGGCATCGTTCATGCGTATAAAAATATCGGAGATACATTAGGTATGGTTACAAACTACCCAAACCGATTGTTTATGGGCAACGGGAAAAAAGAAAAAGTTGACGAAATCCGACACGAAAAAGACCCTAACACAATTTTTAAAATTGAAGATTAATCTATGAAAAATCTCTTAGTCACCGGAGGAGCCGGGTTTATTGGCAGCAACTTCCTTCATTACATTCTTGAAAAACATCCCGATTATAAAATCGTAAATTTTGATAAACTTACTTATGCTGGCAACTTAGAAAACCTGAAAAGCATCGAATCAAATCCGAATTACAATTTTGAAAGAGGCGATATCTGTGACAAAGAAATTGTTACAAATGTTATTGAAAAATATCAAATTGATACGGTGATAAACTTTGCGGCTGAATCTCACGTCGACCGGAGTATTGTGGGCGCTGCCGTATTCGTTGAAACAAACGTCCTCGGAACTCAGGTGCTATTAGAATCAGCAAAGGAAAAAGGAATAGAAAAATTCCTACAAGTATCAACCGATGAGGTTTATGGTTCGTTAGGAAGTTCAGGAAAATTTACAGAAGATACTCCACTACATCCTAACAGTCCGTATGCGGCTTCCAAAACAAGCGCTGATTTGTTTGCTCTCGCGTATCAACATACATTCGGACTTCCCGTTGTAATAACCCGGTGCTCAAATAATTATGGACCGTATCAATTCCCTGAAAAATTAATTCCGTTGATGATAGCAAACGCGCTCAACAACAAACCCCTCCCTGTTTACGGGCAAGGCACAAACGTTCGCGACTGGCTGCATGTCATCGACCACTGCGAAGCTATTGATGTAGTACTTCACAAAGGAAAAGTTGGTGAGGTGTACAACATCGGCGGTAACAACGAATGGAAAAATATCGATATCGTCAAACTACTCTTAGCTAAATTGAACAAACCGGAAAGTTTGATTACGTATGTGAAAGACCGACCGGGGCACGACTTACGTTATGCAATCGATGCCACAAAAATCAAAAATGAACTTGGCTGGCAGCCACGTTATACATTCGAAGAAGGTATTACTGAAACAGTCGAATGGTATTTAAACAACAAGGACTGGTGGCAGCGAATCATCAGCGGCAAGTATCAAGAATACTACAAAAACATGTACGAAAATAGATAATGAGGAACTGAACATTGATTAAAATTAAAAACATAGTTTTCTTTCTGCTATTACTTTTTACATCAACTGTATTTGGACAGTTTGGCAAAGACAAGGAAGCAAGCAATATCTTTGATAGCTTTGATTCGAAATCCCGACAAGCGCAGCAATTAATGCAGCAACCACAACAAGTAGCTTTAGAAGGAGCAGTTGATCCTGAAAAATATTTTGTAGGACCTTCTGATAAAATTGCTGTAAACATCTGGATAAGTCCTGCAGTTAATTTTGTCCTGACAGTTACCCCTGAAGGTACACTGATTATTCCTACAGTTGGTGAAGTGAAAGTTGCTGATAAGACTTTAGCCGAGGTAAAAAAAATAGTTAATACCGAAGTCCGCAAAAAATATATTACAAGTGAGATAACTATAACTCTACTAGAACCGCGACCAATTATAGTTACCGTATCAGGAAATGTATTGAATCCGGCGCTCTATACTCTGTCATCGGTTGATCGTGTCGATAAAGCACTACAAGCTGCCAATACAGTGGCACAGCGGCAAACTCATGGAGAACTTTCCGCAGTCCTCGAAAAAATGTCCACCCGAAACATTCTTTTAAAACGAAAAGACGGTTCAACCATCAGGATAGATATTCCAAAGTTTTTAGCTACAAAAGAAGACAAACAGAATCCCTACCTTCGCGAAGGGGATGTTGTTATTGTACCGAGGAAAAATCCATATAAGAATGTTATCGGTATTTACGGCGAAGTAAATAATCCGGGAAGATTCGAGTACGTCGAGGGCGACAGCATTACCGATGCTTTGAAAATAGCACTTGGTTGTACACGTTTGGCAAATTTGGATAGTATCGAGTTCTCGCGTCTCGACAGCGACGCAAAAATCCTGGAAACGAGAATACTAAAACTGAGCGAAATTAATAACGGAAATTCCAAAAATATCCTTCTTGAGCCGGGTGATAGAATTATTGTTAAACAAAAATTAGAGATGAGGGAAGATTTTGTTGTATATATCGGTGGCGAAATCAAATATCCCGGCACATACCCGATTACAAAAAACAATACACGTTTATCCGATGCACTCCGATCGGCTGGTGGTTTTACAGAATTTGCATCTTTAAAATCGGCTGAACTTTACAGGCGATCTGTCTCATCACGCGAGATAGATATAGAACGGATTATGAGCATGCGCGGCAGCATTTCTATCGACGATACAGCTTCATACTATATGGAAACTGAGCTTCGCCTCCAAAAAGAAATCGTGAACGTAGATTTCGAAAAATTATTTTTACAAAATGATAAATCGCAGGATGTTTTACTCAAAGATGGCGACTACATCCAAATACCTTCTATAAAAAATACTATTTATGTTTTTGGGCAAGTTATTACCCCCGGACATATACCGTTCATGAAAGGCGGGTTGATGGAATACTACATTGCCAAATGCGGCGGTTTCACCGATGCAGCCCGCAAAGGTGATGTTAAAATAATTAAAAGTAAAACAAAACAATGGCTTGATCCAGACGAAACAACAATTGAAGAAGGTGATTATATCTGGGTGCCCAAGACACCAGAAAGAACATTTGCCTACTACACTACTGTCTTAGCTCAAACTGCGAGTATATTGAGTGTTGTAGTGGGAATTGCGGTATTAATTGTACAGGTATCTAAATAAAATTTCAGAAAGGCTCTATGGAAGAGATTAAAGAAGAAGATAAAACAATTACGTTAGGTGCGACATTACTTGACTTTATCTCAATATTAACAAAGTATCGGCGTTTTTTAGTATGGTTTATACTGAGCGTAACTATTATTACAACTGTTATTGCTTTTATAAGTCCAAAATGGTACAAAGCGACAGCATCTGTTTTCCCGGCCGAGCAAGCTGATTTGTTTTCTAGTATGGATGGGATTTCTTCATTAGTAAAAACATTTGCACCCGGTAAAAAATTAGGTTCATTGACCGGTCCTTCTGAAACAGATAGATATATTGCAATACTAAAAAGTTCAACCGTTTTAGGTGAAGTGATAAAGAAGTTTGATTTAGTTAAGGTTTACGATATTTCCAGTTATCCAATAGAAAAAACAACAAAAGAATTACTCTCAAACGTTGCAATTGAAGTTCAAGATGAAGGCAACTTAACGATTTCAGTTTACGATAAAAGTCCACAACGCGCTGCTGAAATGGCTAACTATTTTGTGGGATTATTGAATAAGACAAATTCTGAACTTCATGCACAAAATGCCCGAGGAAATAGAGAATTTATTGAGCAAAGATATAATCAGAATCTAATTGATATGAAAAATAGTGAAGAGGCATTAAAAACTTTCCAAAAGAAATTTGGCGTCATTGCTATGCCCGAACAAATAGAAGCATCAATAAAAGCGGGCGCCGAAATTGTTGGTAAATTGACTTCGAAAGAAGTTGAATTGAATATCATGAAACGAACGCTTTCAGAGGAAAGCCCACTCGTAGCAACCGCAAAAATAGAAGTCCAGGAATTACAAAAGAAAATCAATGAAATGAATTCGGGGATTGCTATTGGTGACGACCAGATGAAAATTTTAATCCCATTCAAGCAAGCACCCGAGTTAGGGGCTGAATACATTAGACTTTATCGCAATTTAGAAATTCAGTATAAGATTTTACAATTTATTACTCCATTGTTTGAACAGGCAAAAGTTGAAGAAAGAAGGAGCACGCCATCTGTAATTGTGCTCGACCTAGCTGGAGTTCCGGAGAGAAAAGCAAAACCGAAAGTATCTCTTTATGTATTAATGGCTTTTGTGATATCATCGGTTATAGGTTTGTTTATTATCTTCACGAGAGAGATGTTTGATAGATTATCCCAAAGCAATCCGGAAAAATATAACTATATTTTCAAGATCCTCAAGAAGGATTGGTTTGGGCTGAAGATCAAGCGCCAGAAAGAATAAGTAAAATGGATTCAGCACTGCGAATAAAGCGGAATTCGTTCTTTTCATTTTTATCTTCTTTCGTTCGTTTGTTTACAAATTTTTTACTTTTCGTGGGTATTGCACGTATCTATGGCCCCGAAGCTTTCGGACAATATACAATTGCACATACTTACCTAATATTATTTTATATTTTCGCTGACTTCGGTTTTGACCTCCTGCTAACTACCGAAATCGCTCGCTCTCCCGATTGTACGAGTGAATTAGTTCAAAGATTTCTACCATTAAAAATGATTTTTGCACTTGGTTCAATTGTTCTTATGACTCTGATCGCGGCGATATCAAATTTTAGCCCTCCCACACAATTACTCATGATGGTTCTAAGCATAAGCATCATCGGGAATTCTGTTACAAGTTTTTTCTTTGCCTTATTCAAAGGACATGAAATATTATTTGAGGAAACGAGGACTTCATTTTTTCAAAACATTTTTCTTCTTATTGGATTGTTCATCCTAGGATTGTTACATGTACCTTTAATCTATATTGCATTATTGTTTGCATGTAGTAAATTAATTGGTGTTATACTCATTGTTCCAAGAACTTCCAAGATCGCGAAGCTTGACACATTCAAGATATCATTCACTGGCTGGCGTAAAACTTTTAAGCAGGGACTCCCGTTCGGTATTCATCTTTTATTTGGAACTTTATATTTTCAATTAGATACAATCCTGTTAGCTTACTGGAAAGATGATATATCGGTGGGGTTTTATCAGCCCGGGATGAAACTCATTGTATTAATACTTGTTATTCCAGATGTTTTGATAAGCGCATTACTCCCTACGCTCGTTAGGCTACACTCTGAGAATAGAGAACGTTGGATACGTCTCAACACACTACTTGGAAAAACATTAATGTTTATCGGTCTCCCATTTTCAGTCTCGCTTTTTGTTTACGCTGATGAGATAATTCGACTTGTATATGGATCAGGTAACTTTATTGAGTCTATACCTATTTTACGTATATTTGCTTTTATTCTTTTTATAAGATTTGCTTCTGAGACTTTTGCTCTTATTCTTACAACATCCAAACAACAAACGATACGTATGTATATAGTTGTGGCAGTAACATTTATGAATTTTTTGTTGAATGCTTATGCGATTCCCAAGTATGGTATTCAAGGCGCTGCCCTAGTTTCTCTTATTACAAATGCCGTCGCTGGTATATTATACATAATTGCGGTATCCGTTAAATCATTCGGGCCGATTTTCTTGTTCGGTATTCGCCAGATTCTTGTTACAGGTATCACTATCATTATGGTAATTTCTTTTATCGCATTAGGGATACATTCTCTTGTTCTAGGTTTAATAATCATGATGATCTCTTATGTATTGATCGTATATTTTATCGGATACTCAATTGAAGATAGGTCGCTGTTATTCGCATTCAAAAAAATAATTTAAGTTTTTAAAAAAGTATTACAACTTTATGGTCAATATTAATATTAAAAGTAAAATAAATCTATACGAAGCAAAATCTTCAGAGTACTATCAACGCCTAAATCCAGCGGTGGTTTCTCTCTTACAACCGGAAGAAAGAATGCTTGAAGTTGGGTGTGGCGATGGAACTTTAGGCAAAATATCGAGGGAAAAAAATCTTTTTCGCGAGATATACGGAATTGAAATCCATGCACCTTCGGCAAAAATAGCAAAATCATGGTCCACCCAAATATTTACATCAGATATCGAAGGATTCGACCTGTCTAAAGTACCCGAAGTTAATGCCATCGTATGCGCTGATGTCTTAGAACATCTAATCGATCCTTGGTCATTACTTAATAAATTAACTCAAAAACTTCACAACAACGGATATATACTTCTTTCTATCCCAAACGCTCGCCATATACGAGTTTGGGGTGGCTTAGTATTCAAGGGAAGATTTGACTATCAGACATCAGGAGTGCTTGATAAGGGACATCTACGTTTCTTTACTCTTGCAAATTTAAAAGAATTATTTGAACTGAATAATTTATATATCGATCAAGTGGTTTGTAATGTGGCACCAAAGGGAAAACTTTTTAACTTGTTATCACTTGGATTACTAAAGGAGTTTTTCACTTTTCAATATGTTTTTCGATTACGAAGGAAGAACTAGTAATGCGAAAACCATTAGTTATTGCGATCATACTTAATTACATGCGGGCTAACGATACAATAGATTGTATAGATTCATTAAAGAAATCCTCATACTCCACTTTACATCTAATTGTTGTGGATAATGCGTCGACCGATGATTCTGTCGAACGCATACGCGCAGCGTATCCAGATATTGAGATTTTACGATCCAAAATAAATTTGGGGTATGCCGGTGGGATGAATTTAGGAATTCGTCATGCATTTAAATTTTCGCCCGAGTATCTTCTTATCATCAATAGCGACACAATTGCCGACAGCCATTATGTTAGCAAATTAGTTGACGCGCTTTTACAAAAGCCAAAGGCTGCGGCAGCAAGTGGTACTATTTATTACTATCCTGATACTTCGAAAATATGGTATGCGGGAGGTAAAATAAAATATTGGCGAGCTTCTGGGTTCACAAATCGTTCATTTCTAGATGTAAATAATACGAGTTCTCAAGATATTCAAGATGTTACATTTATATCTGGTTGTGCATTCTTGATCAGAGTTTCAGCCATTCAAACTATCGGTTTGTTTGATGAACGATTTTTTATGTATCTCGAAGATACTGAAATGTGTTCCCGGTTTGTTAATAATAATTTTGACCTTCTTTATGTACGTAACGCTATACTTTTTCACAAAGTAAATCATGAGGGAGAACTTCCTTTTCCATTATATTTCAGCGTAAGAAATCGCTTGTTGTTTCTAAAACTTTCCGCGAGTGGTTTTTCAAAAACATTCGGATTTATTTATCTTTTTTGTGTGCTTGGGTTGAAAATAGTCTTATGGAGTTTTACTAAACCTTATTTAGTTATTGCCGCAAGGTTAGGAATAGCAGATTACTTTACCGGTCGGTTTTATAAAGGCAGGGGCTACCAGCTTTTAGATTCTCACAAAAGTACAAAACAAAACTTTAAGCAATAAATGAGTATCGTATCAATATTTTGTTTCTTAGTTGCGGGTCTAATATTGATTAGTTATTTCCGTCGTGGGAGTGATGTTTTTTCCCCTGCGAAAGTGTTTTTGTTTGTTTGGGCGATTGCTATTGGCTTAACAGATCTTAAATTCAGCCGACTTCAACATCAATGGGAGAATTATGCCTGGCTTTGTTTATTCCTTAGTATTGGGTCGTTCCTTCTAGGAATATTTATTGTACAAGTATTATTTACTCGCCTGAGTTTATATCCTGTAAGTACAATGCGTAAAATTATTCTGAATGAAAAGATAAACCATGTAATGCTATATCGCTTAATTACAGGATTATTTTTACTATATGTAATAGTCTATATCGTGGAGTGGGTTTCATATGGCACCCTACCACTATTTGCCGCTTTCCCCGATCGAGCAAGAAGTGAAATACCGATTACCGGACTTCACCTTTTTATTGGAGCTATGCCAATTATTTTGTTTCTCGTTCTTGAGTATTACATTTTAGTCCGCGCTCATTATAAAAATAAAATCATCCTTGCAATATATTTTATTATTACGTTACTAAGTTACCTTTTCTTTCTTAATAGACTTTATTATGTATTATTTTTTATTATGGCATTAGGATTTATGTATTATGCCAGCAGGCATGTTCGGATTAGAAATATCTTAATCTCTGCTACAATCCTATTCGGTTTAATGGTATTCCTTCAATATTTTCGGGAAACAAGATATGTAGAAAACTTTTTGTATGTCGTTTCTGAAATGAAATATACATCGGAATATGCTGTTTTTACAGGACCATATATGTACATTGTAATGAATTTGGAGAATTTTGCACGAGCTGTCGTTCGTTTAGAAAATTTTACCTATGGATATTTTAGTTTCGATTTTTTAATGGCGCTGTCTGGATTGAAACATTGGCTTTCGTCCTATTTCGGATTGCATGAGAGAGTTTTTCTTGTCAGCGGCTATAATACCTTTCCATTTTTTTGGGATTATTACTATGATTTTGGATTAATAGGCTTGTCTTTTTTATCCTGTTTACTAGGAGTCTTTACCAGCTTATTGCATAAATATATGAGACATAAACCATCAATTGTATCAATTTCGATGTATTCAATGATGTTGTTTGTTGTTATATTTTCATTCTTCACAAATGCTTTGACATCCCTGAATTTTGTTTTCAATTTCGTCCTCTTATTTGTATCCCAAAAATTGATCGAAAGAAAACAAATTACAGACTTACACATATTTTCTGATGGTTGTAGAAATGATTGATGTATTGATTGATAGTGGTAATGCCCCACACCATACAGGAATCGGAACATATCACACGGGCTTAGTAAATGCTCTAAATAATTACGGGCAGCATGAGATCAACATTAAAGAAAGTACTATAACTTCTACTTCTCGGAAACTGCGTTCTATTAGGAGACTTAATTACTTATGGAAATTAAACCAACTATCTAAGCAAGTTTTTGGCAATACAGATATTGTTCACTTTACAAATGTGTACGTACCAAAAAACATTGAGAAGACTCCATTTGTAAGTACCATTCACGATATTGATGCTCTTATCTATCCCTCGACATATTCTTTCGCTTATAGGTTATACTTTAAACGCATAATTGCATTGACATTCAGACGCGCGGAAATTATTCTAACAGTATCTGAAGCAGTTAAACAATCGATATTAAACAGATACGATTTTCCTGACAATAAAATCAGACCGATAGGAATAGGTTTATCAGAAGAATTTATCGGTGCAGCCGATTCAACAGAATCGATTTTACATTCCGAAATACCTACGTTACTTTTCGTCGGGAGTTTATCTGTTAAAAAAAATACAGAATGGCTCATAAAGAACACCGTTAAAGGAGTTAAATCAGGCGCTCTTCCTCGACTAAAGTTGATACTAGCAGGCTCAGCCGGTTTCGGTTTCGACTCAATAGCATCAGAGATGAAAGATGCAGGGGATATTGTAAATTGGGTGAAGAATCCAAATCTTAATGAACTGGCAAAACTCTACAAACAATCCACTATTTTTGTTTTCCCATCTAGAACAGAAGGCTTTGGCATTCCACTGATAGAAGCGATGTACTGCAAAAAACCAATAGTAGCTAGTCGAATTCCTGCAAGCGTAGAAATTGCATCAAACGCCGCTTACTTTTTTGATTTAGACGATGTCGATAATTTTTATTCCGCAATTAAGTGTGCATTGGAAGATAGGAATTACGAATTAAGAAATAAATCCGCAGCCGAACAGTTAAATAAATATTCATGGAAGAATCTTGTGCCACTGTATATAGCTGCTTACAAGGAAGCAATATGGAATCACAAAAAAGAAAAATAAAGGTCCTTCATATCATAACTCTTTTCAGCGTCGGAGGAGCAACTGAGACGGTCGTCTCAATTGCAAAGGGACTAAAAGATAAAGGGTATGATGTTACTATTATTTCGGGTTCTCACATCTCGTCTGAGGGAAATATGCTACCCATTGCAAAAGAATTTGGTCTGAATGTTACAATCATTCCAGACTTAAAAAGAAACATACATCCAATATACGACCTAAAATCTTTATTCCATATTAAAAAAATAATTAAAGAAGGAAATTTTGATATTGTCCAAACTCATAGTTCGAAAGCCGGTATAATTGGCAGATTTGCCGCAAGATTAGCGGGTGTAAAGCACATTGTACATACAATTCACGGGCTACCGTTCCATTCTTATCAAAATTCAATTATCAGATGGTTGTATATTTTTATAGAAAAACTATCAGCAAAAATAACATCAGTCCTCGTGGCAGTTTCTAACCAGATAGTTAAGGAGTCACTGCATTATAAAGTTGGAAAAAATGAACAATTCGTTGTTATAAGAAGCGGGTTTAACACCGATGATTATCGAGTAAATCCTGAAACCTCTGATAAATACCGAAAGATGTTAGGATTTAAGAGGGATGATTTCGTTATTGGAAAAATCTCAAGATTATCAAAACTTAAAGGTCATTCTATCCTAATACAAGTCTTACCCAATATCATCAAGGAATTTCCTCAAGTTAAAATTATGTTCGTTGGCGACGGCGAAATGATGAACGAGCTAGTTACGAAGGTTAAAGGGCTAGGCATAAACGAACATGTGATTTTTACTGGCGCTGTTCCTCCCTCAGCTATTCCTGATTATTTATCGGCTATGGATGCAGTGATTCACACTTCGCTTCATGAAGGTTTGCCAAGAGTAATTCCACAGGCATTATTAATGAGAAAACCTGTGATAACTTATAACTTAGATGGCGCACCCGAAATAATTATTGATGACTATAATGGTTTATTGATTCCTCCATTAAATGACGAATTACTCCAAAATTCAATCAAAAAACTGATTAAAGAGTATCCTAAATTTTATAATAATTGCGTTGATAATGAAGAACCTATCCGCAGAGAATTTGACGAAATGAAGACCGTTACCGATATTTGTAAACTTTACGATAATCTTTTATCTTAATACTAATTATGCAAGGTAGATTTTCAAAAGAAAAATACTTTTTATTACTGATAGACTTCTTTGCTATTAATCTAGCGTGGTTTGCTTATTATTTGTTCAGAATTCGAAGTGGCTGGGTATCATATGCCGTAGAACCCGATTTATGGCTGCCAATGATTATCATTTGGGTATATTGGCTAATCGTTTTATTCTTCTTTGGATTGTACCGCCCTTGGTACGCTCAATCCCGCCTCGATGAATTTATTGCTCTCGCTAAAGCTTCTGTTTTCGGTACCTTATTCTTGTTCTTCATCATATTCATGGACGACCAGAGTGTTGGCTCTCCCATGCACTCGCGCTTTCTGATATTAATCTACTGGTCTTTACTTTTAGGGTGTACTTCCACCGGCAGATTACTCTATCATACCTTCCAACGGAGTCTGCTATTACGCGGTATCGGATTAAATAACACTGTTATTGTCGGGTGGAATAACAAAGCAATAGAATTATTCGACAGGATACAGCAGTATCCGGCTTTAGGACATAGTATCATAGGGTTTGTTTCAACTGAAGACGAAATTGTGAGTGCGAGCCATAAAGGAGTACAAGTTTTCGGATCGGTAAAAGACCTCCCCGCTATCAACGAGCGCAACAAGGTAAAGGATGTTCTTATCGCGCTTGATTCAACCGAGCACGATAAATTGTTGAATGTAATCGCTGCGTGCAACGGTAACGATGTTAGAATTAAAATAATACCCGACTTATACGATATTATAAGCGGACAAGCACGAACAAACCAAATTTACGGCTTCCCGTTAATTGAAATCTCTACAGAGTTAATGCAGCCGTGGGAACACGCTGTTAAGAGACTAATAGATATTTGTGTATCATTTTTAATACTTTTTCTTGGCTTACCGATTTGGATTCTTTTAGCTATTGCGATTAAACTTGAATCAAAAGGACCGATATTTTATACTCAGGCACGTGTAGGAAAAGATGAAAAATTATTCAAGATAATTAAGTTCCGTTCGATGGTCGAAGATGCCGAGCATAAATCAGGACCTGTGTGGGCGAACAAGGATGACGCCAGAGTTACACGCGTAGGAAAATTTTTACGCAAACTGAGGTTGGACGAAATTCCTCAATTTATCAATGTTTTAGATGGCAACATGAGTCTAATCGGTCCGAGACCGGAGCGGCCTTTTTTTGTAGAACAACTCACAAAGGAAATACCCCTTTATAAAAGGCGGCTGAAAATACGACCCGGTATCACAGGTTGGGCACAGGTAAAGCATAAATACGATGAAAACATCGACGATGTGAAAAAGAAAGTACAGTACGATTTATTTTATATAGAGAACATGTCGCTTAGGATGGATTTTAAAATACTTTTCCATACCTTAGCGGTGGTTTTCTTAGGTAAAGGACATTGAACAATTAAAAATTCAAAAGTAAAATTTTAAAAATATAAATCTGAAATATATTTAAATTATCCATTATCAATAATTAGAATTAAACAATATGAACTTACAACTTGTTGACTTAGTCACACAATACAAAAAAATTAAACCCGAAATTGATGCAGCGATTCACTCTGTACTCGATACCGGCCACTTCATACTTGGCAAAACGGTTTCAGACTTCGAGTCCAATACCGCAAAATATTTAGGAGTGAAACATGCTATAGGATGCGCCTCAGGTACCGATGCGTTACAGGTCGCCCTAATGGCTCTTAACATCGGTCCCGGAGACGAAGTAATAACAACTTCCTTCACATTTGTTGCCACTGTGGAAACCATTGCCCTACTCGGGGCAAAACCTGTTTATGTCGATATTGAGTCAGATACATTCAATATCAACCCGGTAAAAATCGAAGCTGCGATTACAAAAAATACAAAAGCCATTATTCCCGTCCACCTTTATGGGCATTCAGTCGACATGGACCCGCTATTACAAATTACCAAAAAATATGGTTTACATATAATTGAAGATACCGCACAGGCAATGGGTACAGACTATAAAGGCAAGAAAGTTGGCACAATCGGCGATATCGGCTCTATTAGTTTCTTCCCAAGCAAAAACTTAGGTGCATACGGAGATGCTGGAATGGTTGTAACAAACGACGACCAGCTTGCGGATAAATTAAGAATGATTATTTTACACGGTTCTAAAGTACGTTACTATCACGAAATTTTAGGTGTGAACAGCCGGCTCGATTCTATACAAGCTGCTGTATTAAATGTGAAGCTAAAATATTTGGACGAGTGGAACGACGCTCGCCGTAAAGCAGCCGGAATTTATAATAAACTTTTCGAGAACACACCGGCAATTACACCCAAAGTGAAAGACTATACTAAACATATTTTCCATCAATACACGCTACGCGTTCCGCAGCGGGACAAGCTAGCAGAACATTTAAAATCGAAAGGAATACCGCACGCCATTTATTATCCTGTTCCTCTTCACAAACAGCAAGCATACATTAACCTTGTATCGCCCGATATAAAATTACCGGTTACTGAACAGATGACGAACGAAGTAATTTCACTTCCAATGCACACTGAACTTACTTTCGAAATGCAGGATTACATCGCCAGCGAAGTTAAAAATTTTTTAAAAACAATCTAATAACTATTTGAAATTAGTTTATGTCAAAAACATTAGTCATAACACCAACTTATAACGAAGCCGAAAACGTCGAACGGCTAATTAATACAGTCTTATCTCAAGACTCCGAAGTCGAGATGCTGATTGTTGACGACAACTCTCCAGACGGCACTGCAGCGATAGTTGAAAAGATGCAACAGAATAATTCTAAAATACATTTGATAAAACGGGCAGGCAAGATGGGACTCGGAACTGCCTACGTTGCAGGTTTCAAATTTGCAATCGAAAAGAAATTCGATTACGTAATGGAGATGGATGCCGATTTTTCGCATGACCCGAACGAAATTCCCAACTTTCTAAGAAAGATAAAGGACTTTGATGTGGTATTGGGTTCCCGATACATAGATGGTGTTAGAATTTTAAACTGGCCCATACGAAGATTGATATTATCCTATGGTGCAAGTTTATATACACGAATCATCACCGGTATGTCGATTAAAGACACCACAGGTGGGTTCAAGTGTTTTCGTCGAAAAGTTTTGGAAACAATAAATTTGGACGCAATCCACTCGAATGGTTATGCTTTCCAGATCGAAATGAATTTCAAATCTTGGAAAAAGGGATTTAAAATTGTAGAGCACCCGATTATTTTTGTAGATCGAACGCACGGTTCTTCTAAAATGTCCAAAAATATTATTTACGAAGCAGTATTTTTAGTTTGGAAACTAAAATTACAAAGTTTGCTTGGCAAAATTTAATAATGCAACTCTCAGTAATAATAGTAAACTATAATGTTCGTTCTTTTTTAGAGAACGCACTGCTGTCAATCCAAAAAGCGATGCGGAACATCGAAGGGGAAATCTTCGTTGTCGACAATGCTTCGGATGATGGCAGCGTTGAGTTAATTCAAGCAAAATTTCCCTATGTCAAACTTATCGTAAATCAAACTAATTTAGGATTTGCCGCTGCCAACAACATTGCATTATCTCAATCTTCAGGTAAATATATACTGTTGATAAATCCCGACACGATTGTTCAAGAAGATACACTCACTTCGCTAATCGAATATCTCGAAAACAATCCTCAAATCGGGCTTGCCGGATGTAAAATCCTGAATCCTGATGGCAGCTTGCAACTTGCCTGCCGGCGCAGCATACCTACACCTTGGTCGGCGTTTACTAAAGTTTCAGGTTTAAGTGCTTTATTCCCTAACACTAAACTATTTGGTAAATATAATTTAACTTATTTAAACCCGAATGAAACTTATGAGGTAGAAGCGGTCAGCGGTTCGTTTATGTTTTTACGGCGTGATGTTTACGAACAAGTGGGCAAACTCGATGAATCGTATTTTATGTATGGCGAAGACCTCGATTGGTGTTATCGAATCTTCAAAGCAGGTTGGAAAGTTTTGTACTATCACAAAACTCAAATTATCCATTACAAAGGCGAGAGCACAAAACAGAGCAGCCTTGACGACATTAAAATGTTTTACAATGCTATGCACATTTTTGTCAGAAAACATCTCAAACACTCCACTCTCATTCTTTTCATATTACACTTGGCAATCGTATTTCGTTCGTGGTTAGCGTCATTCTCCAGACTTATCAAATCTTCGATTATACCTTTAACAGATTGTGTTTTAATTAACGTTTCTATCGTTTTAGGTTTTTATTTTCGTTTCGGTAAAACTGTAAATATACCCGACTATGCTTTTTTGCCTATGGCTTTAATACCGGCATTGGCTGTTGTTACTACCAATTACTTTTCTGGCGGATACAACAAACATAAACACTCAATCACACGGATAATTCTTTCTGTAATTATTGGGTTCACAATTATTTCGGCACTCACATATTTTTTCAAACAGTTCGCGTTTAGTCGAATTGTTGTTATTTATTCTGCTGTGATTTCAGTAGGATTACTTTCGATGTGGAGATTGATAATTAAGATATTTTTGCGGTATAGTAAAATTGGTCAGAGTGGTTTTGGGGGAAGAAGAACTTTGATAGTAGGCACATCTGCAAATGCCCGGCACCTTTTGCAAAAACTTCGTTTACCGATGCGGTATGATTATAATGTTGTAGGATTTATTGACTTGAATCGAAAACAAATCGGTAATAATATAGATGGCATTGATATTATCGGAAGTGTGAGTACTATCGGTAAAATAATTGAAAGATACAAAATCAGCGATGTGCTCTTTTCGACCGATGAGTTATCGTATAAAAATATATTATCCGTTATCGGTCGCTCAAAAAGACGTAAAGTAAATTATCGAATGGTACCAAATAGTTTAGAAGTAATCATCGGCAAAACACATATCGATAATCTGAACGACCTGCCGTTAATCGAAATCGACTACAAGTTAGATTCTAAAATATATCAAATTACGAAGCGTGTTTTCGATATAGTGATAGCGTCGGTAATGTTTGTTATCTTCTTTCCATTCAAGAAGGCAATTAAGCAAAAATTTTATTATAATTTACTACCGGAAGTTATATCCGGTAAATATAGTTTGGTCGGATCTCCGATAGATAATGTTGTTAACGAAATTACACTGTTAAAACCCGGATTAACTGGATTAGCTCAGATTGAACAGAAATCTTTCTTGAACGCAAATGATGTCGATAAATACACTATATTTTATTTAAAAAATTATTCTGTACTACTTGATACTGAAATATTAATTAAGTGGTTCTTTAATACAATCAGAAATAAATAGAGGTACCTATGCCAAAAGTAATTTTAGATTTTGAAAAGCCGATTTACGAAATCGAACAGAAAGTCGAAGAGATGAAAAAGTTAGGACAGAGCATCGATTTGACGGACGAGATCAATACACTTGAGAGCAAGTTAGAACTAATGAAAAAAGATATATACAAAAATCTTTCACGATGGCAACGTGTACAGATGGCACGCCACCCCGAAAGACCTTATACGCTCGATTATATTCAGATGATGACCGGCGATTTTATCGAACTGCATGGCGATAGAAACTTTCGCGACGATAAGGCAATTGTAGGCGGCTTCGCGATGTTAGATAACGAACCTGTGATGATAATCGGGACTCAGAAAGGGAGAGACACAAAACAGAATGTTTACCGGAATTTCGGTATGCCAAATCCTGAAGGATACCGCAAAGCTCTTCGGTTAATGAAATTAGCAGCAAAGTTTAAGCGCCCCGTAATTACCATGCTCGATACACCCGGAGCATATCCTGGATTAGAGGCTGAAGAACGTGGGCAGGCAGAAGCGATTTCACGCAATATTTTCGAAATGTCGCATCTCACCACTCCGATTATAGTAACAATCATCGGCGAAGGAGCATCAGGAGGTGCATTAGGAATAGGCGTTGGCGATAGAGTATTGATGATGGAGAACTGCTGGTTCACTGTAATTGCACCCGAGTCTTGTTCGAGCATTTTATGGCGAAGTTGGGAACACAAAGAAAAAGCGGCTGAAGCTCTTAAATTAACCGCACCTGATTTGTTACAACAAGGTATCATCGATCGAATAATTCCTGAACCGCTTGGCGGGGCTCACCGCAATCCCGATGAAGCTGCATCCGTTCTAAAAACCGTTCTTCTTGAAGAAATAAAGAAACTCAAAAAAATACCGACGGATAAGTTGATTGAAAAGCGAATTGAAAAATACGCTAACATGGGCGACTGGGAAGAATAAGATTTTGATTAAACATACAACACAAATAAGAGTTCGATACGCAGAAACCGACCAGATGAATATAGTTTATTATTCGAATTATTTCGTTTACTTCGAAAGCGGGAGGACAGAATTATTGCGATCAATCGGTTTAGCATACACCGAATTAGAAAATATGGGATACATACTCCCGGTCATTGAAGCTAATGCGAAATATTTCAAGCCTGCCGCTTATGACGACTTGATCGATGTTATTACAGTTCTTAAAGAATTACCGACCGCAAGAATTAAACTTGAGTATGAAGTCAGAAATAGCAAAACAAATGAGTTGATTGCAGAGGGCTACACGGTTCATAGCTTTGTGTTATCGGAAACACATAAACCAACTCGCCCACCTAATATATTTTTGAAATTATTGGAATCGGCATTCACCGACTCAAGGAATTAATAAAATGATAAGTAAAGAAATTCTTGATATTCTTATTTGTCCAAAATGCCACGAAAAACTTGAATACAAATCCGAATTAAATAATCTGAACTGTAACGGTTGTGGTAAAGTCTATCGAATTGAAAACGATATACCGATAATGATACTCGAGGAAAAGGATAATGACAGACCTACTCAATGACTCAAGAATAAGCCGGATAATACAAGAAGCATTATCCGAAGATATCGGACTCGGTGATATAACAACCGAGTCGATAGTTGAATCAGATATCTTAGGTGATGCAGAATTATTAGTGAAAGAGACCGGGGTGATTGCTGGACTTGGTCTGGCATCGCTTGTATTCCAATTTGTCGATCCCGAGATTACATTTAAAAAAACGACAAACGATGGTGCTTATATTCAAGCAGGAACAGTCGCAGGATCAATTGCCGGTCCTCTCACAAGTATTTTGAAAGCTGAGCGTACAGCCCTTAACTTCTTGCAAAGGATGAGTGGTATAGCTACATTGACTCGACAGTTTGTGGGAGCTGTTGCAGGGACAAGGGCAAAAATTACCGACACCCGCAAAACTGCACCCGGTATGCGCCTTTTAGATAAGTTAGCTGTAAAAATTGGGGGCGGAGTAAACCACAGATATGGTTTAGATGATATGGTTCTAATCAAAGATAATCATATCGAAGCTGCCGGTGGAATTTCAAAAGCAATTGAAAAATGTTTGAACTATCTTAATGCGAGTAGCTTAAAATTAAAAATTGAAGTCGAAACCAAGAACCTTGATGAAATCCGCGAAGCTCTGAAATTTCCAGGAATTCATAGGGTTATGTTAGATAATTTTGCGGTTAACGAAATGACAAAAGCTGTTGTTTTAATAAGCGGCAGGGTAGAAGTTGAAGCTTCGGGTAACGTGAATCTACATAATGTTTTAGAGATAGCTGAAACCGGTGTCGATTACATCTCAATCGGTGCTCTTACTCATTCGGTTCGTTCGCTCGATATATCGTTGAATGTAAAAACGAGATTAACTTCTAAATGATTGATAAAATCACCCGGTTAGGGAAAGATACATTAATCTACGGAACAAGCACTGTCCTGGGTAGGTTGCTGAATTTTCTGCTTGTCCCCATTTATACAAACTTTCTTTCTCCAAGCGATTATGGGATCACGGCATATATTTATTCTCTGCTTGCATTTCTTAATGTGATATACAATTACGGGATGGAGTCGGCTTATTTTCGATATTCCGCTTCTCAGGAAATAGGAAATCCAAAACAAAATTTCAGTACTCCTTTTATCTCGATTGCAACAACTTCTTTTATATTCTCGGGCATAATTATCTCACTCGCAACTCCCATTGCCGAAGCTGTTAATATTCCTCTCCATTATTCTTCAATCATTTTATATTCAGGACTAATATTATTTTTTGATGCGTTGGCAATAGTTCCGTTTGCACTCCTCCGGCAGAAAAATAAAGCTAAACTTTTTGCGACAATAAAATTTCTTAACATAGTCATTAACGTATCATTAAATATTTTACTTCTTGTAAAATATAAAATGGGTATTGAAGGTATTTTTATTAGCGGAACAATTGCATCGCTGATTACTTTTATTTTTCTACTGCCCACCGTTTTGAAAAATTTAACATTCAATTTTTCTGGTGATCTTTATAAAGTTTTATTAAAATTCGGGCTCCCTTCCCTGCCCGCCGGTTTTGCCTTGATGGTAATTCAGGTAATCGACCGTCCGATACTGCGGGCACTAACCGATAATGCCTCAGTCGGAATATATCAGGCAAATTACAAACTTGGGATATTCATGATGCTCGTTGTTTCGATGTTCGACTACGCGTGGAAACCTTTTTTCTTCGCCCGCGCCAAAGATGATAATGCGAAAGAGCTTTTCGCCCGAATCACAACTTACTTTTTTCTGCTGATGAGCATCGTTTTATTGATCATTACTTTCTTCATTGAAGATATTGTTAAAATACAAATTTCCGGCAGGTTTATAATCCACCCCGATTATTGGGTTGGGTTAAACATCATTCCAATTATTATGTTAGGTTATTTATTTTATGGTCTGTCGCTCACTTTTTCCGCCGGTATTTATTTGGAGAAAAAAACAATATACCTCCCTATCATAACATTTACCGCAGCTGCTGTAAATGTCGTAATAAATTTTTTATTAATCCCTGCTATCGGAATTATGGGTGCGGCTGTGGCAACGTTAGCAAGTTACATCACAATGTCCGTGCTGATGTTTTTCTACTCACAAAAATTCTATAAGATTAATTATGAATTCATACGCATCCTTAAAATAACAATTGCAGGGGCTCTTACATTTATACTGTTTTTCAGCATCCCAAAAACTGAGTATCATCTGATTTTAAAATTACTGGTCCTTTTTGTTTTCGTTATTCTTCTTTATCTATTTACTTTTTTTAGAAAGGGAGAAATAAACAAGCTAAAGCAACTCCTCTCATCCCTCAGTAACAAAAAACCGTAAACCAACCGTGTGATCTTTTAGTTTATGAGTGCCTATTTTTGTATATTAAAGCGGAAATTAAACAAATATTGGAAAATATGTGAGTGAAAATAAAATAAATTTTGACCCCAACAAGCCTATGCAAGTTGGCGGTCAAGCTGTAATCGAAGGTGTGATGATGCGTGCTCCCGGTATGGTGGCAACCGCTGTCCGCAGAGCCAACGGCGAAATCGTGATTAAAAAAGAAGAATTTCACACACTCGCTGAGCGGAAAAAATTTTTTAAAACACCTATCCTTCGGGGTGCTGTCGGTTTAGTTGAGATAATGATTTTGGGTGTGCGAACTTTAAATTTTTCTGCTGATATTGCGATGATGGACATCGAAGAAGCAGAAGCAAAGAATGGAAAAAAGAAAAACAAAAAAGCGGGCAGCAATTCAAGCTGGAAATTAGCTCTAACGGTTCTAGTTGCATTTGCAATCGGTATGGCGATATTTTTCGTTACACCACTTTTTATTGCAACTCATCTTTTTCAAGTTGAACAAGACGCATTCGCCTTCAATCTTATTTCTGGCAGCGTCCGACTTTTACTTTTGATTATATACATCACTGCGATATCATTTATGAAAGATGTCCAGCGTGTGTTTCAGTATCACGGGGCTGAGCACAAAGTGGTTTTTGCTTTTGAATCGAAAGCCCCCCTCACAATCGAAGGTGCACGAATATTTTCGCGGTTTCATCCCCGATGTGGAACAAGTTTTCTTTTAATTGTGATGTTAGCTTCCATTTTTATTTTTAGCATATTCGATTCGTTATATATTCAATATATCGGTCCGATGAATATATTTACACGACTTTTAACACATCTTCCGCTCGTTCCTTTTGTTGGAGGTGCCGCTTATGAATTTATCAGATTGTCGGCACGCAAGAGCAATACAACGATTGGTAAAATTCTTGTAGCACCCTGTTTATGGCTGCAAAATATTACAACCAAAGAACCGACAGACGACCAGATTGAAGTTGCATTAAAAGCTCTTCAAGTTTCTTTAAGAATTGGAGCCTCTGAAATAATTCCAGCGGATAACATTTAAGAATAAGTATGTTTGAACGATTAAAAAGAATTAAAGCACGATTTGAAGAAATTACACAACTGTTGAGCGACCCTGCTGTTATAAACAATCAAGATAAATTCAGAGAACTTAATAAAGAATTCAGTGAGCTATCAGATATAGTACGTGTTTACGAAAGTTATCTCAGAGCAAAGAATGATTTAGACGGAATCAACCATTTATTGGATACTTCTTCCGACCCGGACATAAAAGATTTAGCACAATCGGAAAAAGAAGAAGCTGTTAAAAAAGTTTTCACTATTGAAGAAGGCTTGAAAACTTTATTGCTTCCCAAAGACCCGAACGATACAAAAAACTGTTTGCTTGAAATCCGAGCCGGTACGGGTGGCGACGAAGCTGGATTATTTGCGGCTGATTTATTCAGAATGTACTCAAGGTTTGCTGAAAAGAACAATTGGAAAGTTGAGTTATTAGATTTCAGCGAATCTGGTAAAGGCGGCTTCAAAGAAATAATTTTAAGAATCAGCGGACAAGAGGCGTACGGAAAATTAAAATTTGAAATTGGAGTTCACAGAGTTCAGCGTGTCCCCGAAACAGAGTCGCAAGGTCGCGTGCACACTTCAGCAGCCACAGTCGCAGTGCTTCCTGAGGTTGAGGATGTCGAGATTGAAATTAACCCCGCCGATTTACAGTTCGACACATATAGAGCTGGCGGTAAAGGGGGGCAGAATGTAAATAAAGTTGAAACCGCCGTGAGAATAACCCACCATCCATCCGGAGTAATCGTGGCTTGCCAGCAGGAGCGCTCACAATTTAAGAACAAGGAACTTGCGATGAAAATGCTTCGTGCTAAATTGTATGAAGCAAAAATCAAAGAACAAAACGATTCAGTCTCGGCACAACGAAAATCGATGGTAAAAAGCGGCGACAGAAGCGATAAAATTAGAACCTATAATTTCCCTCAGAACAGAGTAACCGACCATAGAATCGGGTTAACTCTTTATAACCTCTCAGAATTCATCGACGGGAAGATTGATGAAATGATAGAACAACTCAAGCTTGTTGATAAAACAGAAAAATTAGCTAACGCAGAGTAAATAATTTTTCTCGGCTGCCTGGACTTGCAATCAAGGGCGTTTCGACACGCTCAACGCCCGACTCGGTTGCTGTGCTTGTAGGTAATGGAGTTTCAACAAAGTTAATTCCGCAAAGGCAGAACTCAACGCTCGAATTTAGAAGATCCAGATTGCTTCGTCCGCACGTGGCAGACTCGCAATGACTTTTAGTAACCCCTACTTGATAAAAATAAAACCCGCCCTGTTTATCAAGGCGGGTTTCGTGTTACATATGCGAATCACTTTTCCCGAAGTGACGGCTTCGCCGAAAGTGAGTCGCACTTTTATATCGTCATTTCAACATCAACATTTTGTTTACTTGCGTAAACGAACCACTGACCATACGAATAAAGTAAACTCCGCTCGGGATGTTGTTTCCTTGCTCGTTCTTTCCGTTCCACTCGATTGTATGATAACCGGCAGGACGGATTTCGTTCACTAAAGTACGAACTTTCTGTCCAAGTATGTTATACACTACCATCTCAACCAAAGCAGCTTTTGGAACCGCAATAGTCATCTTTGTAGTCGGGTTGAACGGGTTCGGATAGTTCTGACCGAGTGCAAACTCCATCGGAATTTCTTCGCCGTTTTCAATCTTTAACATCAGAGAAGTTAAGTTTTGGTTTGTAACTCTCAAGCTTCCTTCACCTTTCAGTTCTTTAACTCCGATAAGTTTACCGTTTGCAGCATCGGTGAGCAAGAAGTTTTTACCGCCACTGTTGACGATATTCCATGAAACTGTAATCGGATATTCTGCTGATTGTATATTTACCGTATGTTGTACGAATTTTTCGATACTCATCGGATAAGTTTCTAAAATTCTCTGTGATGCAAAACGGACATCGAACAGTGTCGCAGGTGGCGAAGGAGGCATTCCATAAAGTTCATTCTTTACCTTTCCTTCAGCGTCCAAACCGACATAGAGTGTCTGGCTCATGTTGTTTTTATCAGTTATCGTTATTGTATTATATTCTTCGATTTTTGCAAATTGCTCTGTTTCTTTATTCAAGAATAGTGAAATACCACCAAGAGTTAAGGTTCCTGAATTAGCAACCTTTATCCAATAAGCCTTCCCCGGTTCGATATTAGTAGATACTGTATATCCATTGTTGTAAGCATAATATGGTGAAGCAATCATCCCAGGAGGATTTGAAGTTACAGTACTCGTGGCAACAGGGCTTGTAATCGAACCAATTAAATTCCAACCCGCATTTACATAAATTTGTGCAGAATTGACCCTACGTCCATGCATACGACGAACAACGGGATTTGTAAATTTAAGCCAATACCCTATCCCGTTATACAGTGTATCTTTTGAGTTATAACCGGCAGAATATGCAAAGGCATTTGATTGTGCATCCGGGAATACGTTTATTTTCTTTGAGTTTAAAGTATCGCGAGGAATAAATGGAACTGATACTAAATTCCAACCTTGATTGTAACTATAGAGATTCCCCGCATTGAAATCAGAATTTTGTCTCGGGTCAATTTTATACCTATTAAAACTATAGTACACCACACCAGTTAATGGCGTGATTTTATCATCAAGCGATAGAATATTCATACCGAGAAGCGTATCAGCCAATACATTCGAGAAGTGATGTTTACCATCCCGCCTTATCGTTGTTGTTCCAGAACCGTCATTTACATCAAACTCAGTAGGATCGGAGAATACAGGCCAGATATTTGTTACATGTACAGAGTCAAATTTTACTAACATACCTTCCCACATTTCGGCGATCGGATCTCCATTCGCTCTTTCACCAAATGTAAATGTCGAGGTTGGTAATGAAACTGGTGCCGGAACTGTTCTGCCGGTAGCGATAATCTGAATAGGATGTCTAATACTATCCATCCGTGTAACTTCAAAGTTCTCAATTATTCTACCTGTAACACGTATGCTGTCTCCTTTACGAACATTTGCTAAAGTAGATTCTGGCCCAACAATCCATAACCCACTCCACGGTGCATTACCACTCTGTATATACCAGGAATTTGTCCCTGCAACATTTAGAGGTGAAAGCCCTATATCCGAAGTATCTACAGTTACAGTACCTGTGACTGATACAGGATTTGCTCCGAGATAAGGTGTTCGACCATTTGGATATGGTGTGTATTGTATGTCTTGTATAGTTAACTCTCGATTTAACACTTCATAAAAGAAAAATCCTTTAGACGTATCTTGCCCCATCGGTCCTGATGCGGAATTTGCCAGAGTTGCGGAACGACCATCACTCGCAAAAGTTTTCATGAAATAACGTACAGTTGTTCCTGCTGGGTACTTACCTATTAGTAGAAAAGCTGATGAATCCGGATATGGACCAAACATTCGTTTCTTCTGAAAAGGTCCTCCATTAATGCTATAATACAAAGTATCAGTAACGATGTCATTTCCACCAGTTAATTTATATACTCTTACAGTTACTTTTGGATTACTATCAGGGTGAACAACTACAGGTTCTCGTCTATGTTGTGTTATAATTGGATTGGGAGTTCCAAATTTTATATCGCCATCATAAATTGGTGAAATGCGGTACCCTCGTGAAGCTTCTCCACCAGTAACAGGCGACATCCAACCACGTATTGAATCGATTCTTGCTCCAACAGCAGGCATAATATAAGTTGAAGCAGGATTACGCCGAGCAGCGTCATAGGTGAACCAATTTGATGCATCATAAGTCGAGATTGAATTTCCCATATCATCGACCATATTAACAGTTCCACGCCCTGAACTCAGTATTTCAGTTACATTTAGATTATACATCTTGACAAAACCAGATTCTAAAGGTTCACCGGTAGAAAATTTAATTTTGCCTGGCCAAATACCTTGATAAAATGGATTTTCATCCGGAGGTATGATTTTATAATTAGGAAGAGGATAACTGGATTCTATTATCTCCATAATATTGGCTGGAGCTCCTAATGTATCCTTTAAAGGCACAAATTGTGTCATGCTGTGCATTGCCCACCCACCATCATTATAGCTTGGGAATTCCCACACCCAGCCAGTTACTCTAACTATATCTCCGGGCTCTGGATTTAGCATATACTGATAATAAATTGAATCCCCGGGATTAGCGGAACCAACTGGTGCTCTTAATAATATATTTCTAAATTGTTGGCTGTTATATTCAGGATCAGAATAATAACCGGTATCAGCGATAACCATAGTATAACCGTTTCCTGTATATCCAAATATTTTTGCAGGAATAACAACAACACCTACGATTGTTATTGTATCCAAACTCCGAGTGCCGGTTGGATCCGGAGTTATAAAATTCGCTTTTTGCAAATGCCAATAAGCTGCTGGGTTTGAAAATTGGACCAAATCAGCTTTAGCTAATGAGTCAGGGTGATTGTATTGGATTGACCTAATCGTCCGGTAGGGATATGGTGAGGTTACATTTTTATTTATTACTCTCTCTTTTTTAAAACCCTCCGGCGGGTTTAGCTGCCCGTTTGCATCAATCGTCGCAGCTATCATACCTACCATAATTAAGATAGGTAAAATTAATTTTTGTAATTTGTACTTCATAACTTACTCCTAATTAGTAATATTGTTTTATGTTTGTTAGATGTATTTTTGTTTGTCAAATTATACAACCTGTGGGACATTTACCAACGGGCAGGTTGTGTTACTAGTGCTTCTTAGTGTTAAAATTAAACATTCACCACTTAGACACTTAGAACACTAAGTCTTTTGGGAATAACTCTATTTTACTAAAATCATACTTCCGGCTTTGAACGATTTGTTAGTTCTTAAAACGTAGAAATATACACCGCTCGGCCGATTTGTGGAAGAGAATTTTACACCATCATAAACACGCGCTTCCTGATACTCATCAACTAATGTTTCTATATGTTGACCTAATATATTATATACCTTCAGTGTAACATGCGAAGGTTCAAATATTTCATACTTGATCGAAGTTTCTATATTTTTTGTTGTAAAAAACGGATTAGGATAATTTTGGTAAAGAACAGGGGCTGGAATTTTGGGTGGAGTTGGTGGAATAACAGGTTCACCTGAGCCGCCGCCTGTTGTAGTTTTTAAGATAGTTCCGTTAAAACCACAAACCCAGCCAATATTTTCGTTTTCAAATTCTACTGCCAATAACGAATTTAATGTCGAGCTTTGAGATAAGAACCATTTTTTCCCACCATTAGTAGTTTTAAGAATAACTCCACCACTACCAACAATCCAGCCGGTAGTATCATTTACAAATTTAACCGAATAATAATTTGTTTTATTGGGAGCCGGACTCATCTGAAAGCTTTGAGCAGCGATAGAATCAATTATTAGGCAATCGCCGCCGCAGGTTGTTCGTAAAATTGTTTTGTTAGAACCTACGAACCAACCAGTGTCTTTATCGACAAAATAAACATCAAAAAGCTCGTTTTTCAATATTGAAACAATTCGTTTCCAACTTTCGCCGCCGTCGGTAGTTTTGTAAATCAAGCCCAATTTACCTACTGTCCAACCGATATTTGCATTTATAAAAAATACAGAATTCAGGTCGGTCGTGTCCTGAAGATTCTGAAGCGACCAGTTCCAGCCACCATCGGAAGATTTCAGGATCAATCCATTGTTGCCAACTGTCCAGTATGTTTCTGAAATATTAAAAACTGAGTTCAAATTCTGATTAGTCGGTTTCGGAAGTTCGCTCCACGAAACTCCGTTATCATACGTCCGCAATAAAACCCCATTATCTCCGACAATACAGCCGCTTAAAACTTGTTTATCCGGTGCAATGTTTAGAGCTACGGAGTTTAGGTTGACGTTCGTCGCTTTATGCAGTAACGTCCAATTGTCGCCGCTGTTGGTTGTCAGCATAATGGTTCCTGCTTCTCCAACAGCCCAACCCGTTGTAGTATCGTTAAAGAAAATATCTCGAATCTGTGTAGTATTCCCTCTCGAAATCAAATCCCAGTTAACTGCCGCATTTGTAGTTCTTCTTAAATCTACAAAACCGCTAAGTAACCATCCATTATTTGCATCAGCAAAAGAGATCGCTTTGATATTTTGATTTGCAGCTACGGTATCGGGAATCCAGGTTCCACCGCCGTTCGTAGTTTTAAACAAAACACCATTAGTTGTTGTAACATAACCTTTAGTTAGTGAAGTAAATTGGACATCGGTTCCGAGTGTGAGCCTGAATTGATTAACCCAATCTTTTCCGCCGTTCGTAGTTTTTAGAAAAACTAAATTGCCAATAACCCAGCCAATCGAATCGCTTACAAAATAAACGGATGCAAGGTCGTTGCGGGTTCCGCTCGGAATTGTATCCCAGGCAGTTCCACCGTTTGAAGTTTTTATAATTTTTCCGTCATCTCCAACAATGTATCCAGTCGTTACCGAAGGAAAGAAAATCTTTTTCAGTGATAATGAAGTTCCGGTTGTAACAACCGACCATGAATCGCCTCCAGTTGTAGTTTTGAGAAGAGTTCCACTCTCACCAACAGCCCACCCGGTATTTTCTGTAGAGAAAAATACATCGGTAAGTTTTTTATCAGTAGGAGTTTTTTGAAGGATAGGTTTTCCGCCCAAAGTTTTTTTTATAATCGTTCCTGAATCCCCTACTGAATATGTAATATTGTTTTTATGATATATTGCGCGAAGAGTTGTGGTTTTACCTGCTGACCGATATGAAATATCCCAATCAACGCCGCCGTTCGTTGTTTCCATTAGGGTAGCATTTGCACCGACCGCAACAAGCGACTGATTATTAATTGTAAATATATCGAAAAGTATATTCCCTTGTGGTAACGGGTTCTGCCACGTCCAATCTTGCTGAGAAAATATAACGAGGGGGAACAGAAGTGCGATAAAAATTTTGGATAGATATTTCACTAATTTAGTTATTGGTTGTTGTGGTTCGACAAGCTCACCACAAGGTTTTAAGTTATAGTTTTTCAGTCAATAGTTTTAGTTGCTAGTTCTCAGTTTACAAAACCATTAACTAACTGAAGTTACGCAAAAGAGTCATTCTGAACGAAGTGAAGAATCTGAAACCTCAAATTCAGGCTATTTTTTGACAAAAAGTCAATTCTGCGTAACTTCAGTTAACTGATAACTATATTTCAATTTAGTTATTGGTTGTTGTGGTTCGACAAGCTCACCACAAGGTTTTAAGTTATAGTTCTTCAGTCAATAGTTTTAGTTTTTAGCTTACAACTATAAAACTACAACCAGCAACTATTTAACCAAAACAAATAACTAATGACTAATAACTACTACTCATCTCAGCAGAAGCATCTTCCGCACTACATTAAACCTATTATTTGCGTCCTTAATTCTACAGAAATAAATACCTGAAGCTAAATTGGTTCCATCGAAGTAAACTGCATTTTTACCTTGATAAAATTCTATGTTATCAGCTAATGTTATTACTTCCTGTCCAAGAACGTTATATACTTTTATATTTACAATACTTTTTTCAGGCAAATCAAACTCGATTGTAGTAAACGGGTTGAACGGGTTGGGATAATTTTGTGCGAAAACCTCTTGTTGAGAAATTGCAATATTTTGTGTTGTGAAAGAACCGCTGCCGTATTTCAAAGTTACACCGTACAAACCTACAGCCCAAACATTTGCACTATCAATCGAAAATATATCGTATAAAGCACTCCGTATTGGCGAGGGGACATTTAACCATGTGCTTCCGCTGTTAGTAGTGGATAAAATTGTCCCAGACAAACCTACCGCCCAACCGTTTAAAGAGTCGGTAAAGGTTATGCTTTTTATTTCTCTAGTTGTACCTGACACTTGTGTGAGCCAATTAAAGCCACCGTTTGTTGTTTTTCTAATAGTACCACCTGACCCCACTGCCCAGCCGGTAGTAGGCGAAATAAAATGGAGTGAATTTAACTTCCGTGTAGTTCCAGATGGCTGAGCAACCCAGCTTTCGCCACTGTTTGTAGTTTTAAAAATTAGTCCGCTTGTACCTGTTACCCATCCAGTTTGGTTATTTACGAAATAAACATCATAAAAATTATTTGAAACTCTTGGCTTAGTCGTGTACCAGGTATCACCACCGTTAGTCGTTTTCCGGACATAACCGCTGCTGCCAACAACGAATCCGAGGTCATGGTTTAAGAAAAATATTTTATAAAAAGTTTTCGTCGAACCGCTCATCAAACGGTACCAATTTGTACCACCGTCTGTTGTTTTTTCAATTAAACCCGTTCTGCCGGCAATATATATTGTAGCAGAATCAACCATAAAAATTGAGTTTGCTTTTTTACCGGCCAAAGCCGTTTGAATAATCCAGTTTGAACCACCATTTGTACTTTTATAAACTATTCCGTAACGCCCTAATGCCCAGCCATTGCTGGGGTCGGAAAATTGAACAGCATACAAATTATCTCTATGTCCGTGCGAAAGTTGTACCCAATCTTCACCACCATTTGTTGTTTTAAGTATAGTTCCCCTTACACCTGCAACAAAACCTGTAGCAGAATCCAAAAATTTGACAGCATCAAGCCACTCAGTAGTTCCTGATGTCTGTGGAATCCAAGTAATCCCTTCATTGACAGTTTTCATAATTGTACCGTTTGAACCAACAGCCCATCCGGTTGTTGAATCGACAAAATCCACATCGTCTAACCAGGCATTTGTCCCTGAGTTTGCAGTTAACCAATTACTTCCACCATTAGTTGTCCGACGCATAGTGCCTTTTAAACCGACAGCAACACCTTTGTTTTGTGTAAAAAATTTTACGCTGGTTAGAATGTTTGTTGTTCCGGAACTTTGTGCATTCCAGACCGAACCACCGTTTGAAGTATAATAAATTTTGCCTGAATCGCCAACTGCCCAACCCCTTGAGCCATCAAGAAAATTGATCTCAAATAATCTGACGGGTGACAAGACAAATTGCGGAGACCAAATACTGCCACCATTACTCGTACGGATTATTAAACCATTCATACCACAAATCCAACCGGTATCCCTATTAATGAACATTGCGTCGAAAAAAGGAAAATTAGAATAAAACTGCACCCCGAGGTTTAATTTTGCCCAGTTATCGCCACCGTCAATAGTTTTTAAAATTTTACCTCCTAAACCGACAGCATATCCGTATAAACTATCTATCATGTCGATGTCGTATAAATCACCGCTTGTAAGTCCTAAACCAAACTTAACATCCCATGAATTACCGGAATCTGTTGTTTTCAGGATTGAAGAAGAGGCACCCGCAAAAAAAACATTTCTTTTAGAGGTTACATCAATTCCGTATATAGAAAAACCCGTTGGGTAAGGATTTTGCCAATACCAATATAAATCGGTGGGGGCGAACATATCTTCAACCATTTCCTCCATGGAACCATACGGAAAAGAAGAATCTAATGAATCCTCTATAAAGATTTCATCGTCAATATCTATACTGTCGGGTAGCTGTGCATTCAAGTTTCCATTAAGAAGTAGAAAAAACATGGCACTTATCCACATGAATAATATATATTTTAGTTTTATTATTAAGTATTTCATATTATAAACTCCTTTCGGGAGAAAAAATCTATTTTAACTCTTTAACTCTAAAAAAAACATCAACATACTCACTGCCCGGTTCACCGGTTAATTCAACCGTTTGCAATGCGGGCTCTGCAATAAAGCTCATACTTCGAAGATAATCATCGTTAAGTTTAACCAAGTAAGTTCCCTTAGGAATAGCAGGAAACTCAAATTCACCTAATGAATTTGTTTTAGTAACTTTTTCTAATTTATTTTTCCCTGTACCTATAGTTTGCCCTTCTTTAGTTAATATGACTGTTAAAGCTTGAACAGGGCTACCGCCAGTCGTTGTTACTGCCCCTTTTATAATACCGCCACTAACAATGGGAATATTCAAAGTTTTTAATTTATTTGGCTCTGCCCTCATGCTTATACCATCATAAAGTGGGACCCAAAAAGGTTCGTCTAAATCACGCATACGAACGCGAAAAACATAATCACGATAATATTCGCCGGAAGTTAAATAAGTTTCTTCATCGTATTCAGATGTTGGTGCACCACCAAAAGAGCCTAATCTTTCGGCAGTAACATGTACATTTTGAAAATATCGCTCGCTCTTATCTTTAATTCCATTGTAATTATCGTCATAAAATGAACGTGTCAGAAAATATCCTCGTCTGATGGGAGCTCTGCTTTGAAACAAAATGTCCCATGATTGAGTTGAACCAATTATCAAACCTGAGATATTTTGATTTAACGATATTCCACGGTTACTTCTTAAAGCGGTTGTTTGTGAACGGACAAAGGGGAGTTGGACACTCAGGTTAGCATAAACGAAAAACTCATGGTTTAGGAAATTGCGTTCGGCAAACAAATTGAATAAAAATATAGAAGAAAGCGGAATATTTAAACCGATGCTCGCATTAGTGAATCTGTTTATTTTATGGTCAAAACGTCCGTTCAATAATATTGATGAAAATGAGGTGGCGCGGACGGTAACACCTGCTCGACTTGTAAAAACTGTTGTCCCATATCCAATTTGCGTATATCTGGTAACTGCGTAATCAATAGAATGTGTTCTAAAATTTGCACCAAAACTTAAATTGAATCCAACCTCTTCACCGCTCTCCAGTATATTTCGTGTTACAATTCCATTAAAAAGAACAAATGGATAATTGGAATAGAGTGGAACCTGGAAAGTTAAATTATTTGAATATTTTATGTTCCGCGAATTAAGTACTTTATTTTTTGCATACAAATAATTTTGCAGACCAAAATCAATTTGATTCCATGTCTGCCAAAAGAGATTTATTTGAGATTTAATAAATGGCGAAAATTGCGCCGTTCCGTAGAAATTGTCAGTTAACCTTACCGTAGAAAATGTATAAGGGAAAAATTTATCTTTAAAATTTTTTCTTTCAGAATATTCTATTCCGGTTCCTAATGTAATTCGTTCCGTTGCCCCATATTGTACTTCGCCCGAACTATAAAGTGGATAACCTTTTATGCGTAATTTCCCAAATGCAAATCTATAATCGATTGTACCTGCAGGTAACATCGACGAAGGTATAATTACATATTTCCGGTTTATATATTCTTGTCCATATATATCGTATTTTCGTTCTATAATCTGATTATAACCAAAATAAAGATTAGAGGTTACGTTAAAAGAAGTATCTCGATCGGTAGAAAGGTATATTGGCGTCATTCCTAAAGGATAATAGGAGTATTCTTGATTAGCGCCTATTTCGGCAAAGGTCGTGATACTACCAAATTTTTGTCGCCTCTCCGGAGGTGTATTCGTAACGCTGACTCCCCAAAGATTACCTCCAACATTATAACTTCGCTGAATGTCGCCTAGTGTGATTAGTTGGACAAAACGGCTATTAAAAAAAGGAAATTTGATGTTTGCACGTATATCTCGTTTTTTAATAGTTTTAAAGATTTCTCCTTTAATTGAAGTTTCTAAATCACCACCGAAAACTTGTGCACCTCCTTTTAGATTGTATTTATAACGAAAATCTTCATTTGGGTTTTTTATTACCGATATATTATATCCTAAAGCGCCAGCATTAAATATATTGAAACTTTTTTCCAAATGTAATTCAGGTTCTGAATAAATTCTTTCTAATTGTCGTAGGTAATTTTTTTGCCGGGCTCTTTTTTGTAATTCCGGGAAATATTTATTGCTTTTTAGCATAATCTCTACTCGCCGGTCATCATACCTTATATCTAAACCAAATAACTCTCTATAAACCGTTTCTTCTAAAAATAAATCACGACTATTATTTATGATTTCATCATGAAACAAATCAATCTTTAGTTTTCGATACCGGGCAGTAAGGTTTTCTGTATCAATTTCGAAAGTAGAGTCCTTCGATATAAAATAACCTTTTAATATAGTTTTATCCGGGTTGGCATCTACCTTGATCCTGAGAATATTAAATAAAGAGATTATTGGAATAAATACTTTTTCATCTTTTTTTAAAATTTCAATTTCAAAATGACCTAATCTCTTTTCATAAATATTTACAAAAAGTGAATCAATATTCCCCCTTTGCGCAAAAATATAATTCGATAATAATAATAATACACAAAACTTTAAAATGATTAAAATGTCAGATTTTTTTAATCCCATTATTCAATATTGATACTATACTTCCACGTTTTAGGTTCAGATTTTATCACGTACTTACTTGCATCATCCATTCGTTTAGATTCAGCAACGGTTTTAACTATGTAAATCCCTTTGGGAAGATCGCTTATATCTATTTTTGAAGTAATTGTTATATCTTTATAAACCACTAAATTCTGGTCATACTTCTTTACAATTTTTCCCTTGCTATCGCCAAATTCAAAATGCATCCTCCCCCAGTAGGAACTGTTACCGAATCTTTGATATTTAGCCGTGAAAATCAATTCCTTTTTGGATATTCTAATATCTGGCTTGTCAATTATATCAACCGAAGTTGATACTTTTCCTTTCCGATAATGAATTGGAATAGATTGTTGATTTACGATTTCTAAACCGACTTGGGCTTGTTCTTGTTTATCCGTTAAGAGTTTTGGTTCCAATTTTGATGGTTTAGAAAAAATTGAAATGCGTGACCAATATTCATTATCTCTGAGCGTTGAGGGTGGCGCTACGATAACCCGAACGTATCGTTTTTCCGAAGGTTTTAGTAATAACCTATTCGGATATAATGTTGTCCACTCATCCAAAGACTGATCGTCAATGGTAATTTCCTCAGGTGTTTTTATGTATATATTGTTTGTATCATCCGATGTTACATAGCCGTACTTAATTTCGAGCCAAACTTCAATTTCTTTATCCGTTACATTCAATACATCAAACGATGTTGATCGTCGAGGCTCATCAATAAATAGTAAAGTTGGTGAAACTCTTACATTTGCCGTAGCAAAATTAATAACCGTGAAAAGAAAGGATATAATTATTAATGTTTTTTTTAGATTCATAAAATATTTTCACAGACGCTGATATTAAAAAGAGGTGCCTAAACTTTTGTTTCGACACCTCTTTGCTTATTAAACTACTACCGTATTATAAATTATTATAGTCCGGTATATGATACGTTTGCAACAATGACGCCAAAGAATTCTACTCCAGGAACTGCGGCGGGAACTGTAAGTGTCATTTCAGGGGCGAATAATGCATCGGCACCACCAAAACCAACATTTACTGTAAATGGAGCGTTTGGATTGAATGGAAGTGCATTTGCATAATCTGCACCTGGAACGAACCAAGCTTTTGGGAATGATACAGGTAACGCACCAAATTCACCAATTAAAGCTGAAGGTAGAATCATCGAGATGGTGATGGATGAACCGGGTGTTAAACCACCGAGTATAAATTCTGTCCATGCGCTTGGATCCGCAGGAGCTGTTGGATCTGTTAAGCTTACATATTTCCAAGCACCTTCTACTGCATCCAAATAAACCTGGTACGTATAACCACGGTTTAGATCTTCGAGTAAGAATTCAGCTGGGTCTAATGTGAAACCGTCTAATACTACAGCTCCAATCGGTGCCCAAGTTGTTGCACTACCAGTGGTTTGCGCACTTGTTAATCCTACGAATACTAGAACTAATAATAAGGAAAACATTAATTGTTTCATTTTGTAACTCCTTTAAATTTGTTATTTGTTTTTGTTAATTGTGTTAATTGTGGGTTAAGTGTTAATTAATTAATTGTGAATCTGTTAGTTTGTAATTTTAATATTATCATTTTTTTACTAAATGTCAAGTGTTTTTTCAATTTTTAAAAAATATTTTTTAAACTCTTCAAGCCATCCGGAGGCTGACCAAAAAGTCTGTTTTCTCGATACGTTCGCTTTGCGAACACTCGAAAACCGGCAAGATAAGCAGGTTCTCGAGTTCGATTTCGTAGAAATCGAGTAACGAGAGAACTTATTAGTCAACCTCACAGGGTGGGGTCATTTCATCAAGACCATTTTCTTCATAATCGCTGTTTTTGCACCGGTTTCTAAACCTTCGGCAGTCAAGCGATATATATATACGCCCGACGATAAGCTGCTTGCATCGAACGATACGTATTCAGGTCCGTAGCTTAATTCTTCTCGATTAATCAAAGTTGCCACTTCCTGACCCAACATATTGTAAACCTTTAATGTAACAATAGCATCTTCGGGTAAGCTGAACTCAATTGTTGTAGTCGGGTTGAACGGGTTTGGATAATTCTGGTTCAACACAAAATTTTCAGGAATTTCAACCGGTGAAGGTGTTGGATTGCTGATAGCTGCAAGTGTTCCGGGCCGTAAGAATGGAACTGAGGCTAATGCTTTTACACCACTTAATTTTAAGGTTGCTGCAAAACCGAGTGGCTTTGCAGTATCAATTGCGCCAGTGAAAGCACCATTAATTGCTGCCACCACGGCATTAAGATTTGCATAATCAAATGCAAGGTCTTCAATTGTCATCTTTGGGTCGGCTTCTATCGCAATAGTGTTCAACGTCTTTCCGTCTAAATCATTACCTGGATTATGGTATTTAAGTTCACCTAAACCATTCGGGATATAATTATTTGCACTTGCATTTAAGTTAAATTTAAATGCAATAAGGTTTGCCATTAACACGTTATTGTGTTTCGATTGGGGAGCTGCTTTTAATTCTTTAACCCAAGGCTTACCACCAAATAATAATAATGCACCTGGAGTTCCACTATGATTTACACCCTTTTCGTTAAGAGTTTTTAGCATATCTTTGAATGATAGCATCTTCAACTTGCCTGTGCCAATTGCAATACCGGCAGTTGGGAACATTTCAGCCACTACGTTGCCGTAGCTTGGCATCGGTAAACGGGGCATATTTAATGTAAATGCACTTCCCGGAGCTACACCCATTACAAGTTTAGCTGGTTTTAAAGCAGGCAACCACCAGTATTTACCTTTTTGTTGTTTACCTTTTGCAGCCCAGGCGTGAATTGTAACAACATCGCCCTCTGTTAAATCGGCTGGGAATGTATAATCAAATTTCTTTGCTGCATTATCAATTGCTGGTAATATTGTATAAGCGGTTGTTGCAACATCGTTTAACTTCACTACATGAGGAAATGAAAGAGGATTATTAAGTAAAGGACTGCCCCATTCGACATGCAATTTATTGAATGGCCCACCTGCAGGAACTGTGAAATTAACTGAAAATTCAACTTTATCGGCTTTGCGCTTTACAAGTTTTTGGAGTTTACCACCTGTCAGAGTAACTAATTCGTTTGCAGTAAATGTGCGGAACATTGTACCAGCACCGGCGTCGGCTTGAACAGGAATTACAGTAGAATAATCACCCGCATTGTGCGATAATGTAATATCTCCGTTGTAAGAACCACTGACTATTGGGGCGAATGATACTGTTAATTCGAAAGTTTCTGATGGAGCTACTACTTCGGGACCTACTGAGCTAATCGCAAATAAAGGATCAGAAGTTGAAATTTCATCTATGTTTAAATTACGATCGCCCGTATTTGTAACTGTGAAAACTTGTTGAGCTGTTAAACCGATTAAAACAGTTCCGAAATTTTTTGATGTAGGATCGACATTAATACCTGCGGCATTTGTTGTGCGAATTATTTTTAAAACAAATGGTTCATTGGAAAAAGGACCAGGTATAGTTATTGAAGTTTGTGTAAGCATATTGGCTACGTAGAGTCTTTCGGGATAAGGATCCGAGATACTTTCGTGTGTCATTATCTTTAAAAAGCCCGAACTGCTTGATAAACCTGCGGGCCACGATAACGTAACCGATCCATGTAATACACCGGTTTGCACTGTAACATTCCATGTATCTAATTGATCGCCTGAATGTTTAAGTCTGATATCAGAGAGAGAGCCCGCCAAAAGATAGCTGCCGGTAAAACGTGCGTCAAAAATGCCTTCATTGGGGGGAGGCATCGGAGGTAATTCTCTTTCTCTTGGAAATAAAATTGAATCGAGACCTGCTGTTGCAGATGGATGCAAACCAAAATCAAGAACAACACTGTTTACACCGTCTGATACAGTCAGATTAATAATGGGCTGAGCATTTACAGCTTGACCGAGGAAAAAAGCTAGAGTCAAAACACTCAACACGGAAAACATGATAATTTTTTTCATAATACCCTCACTTATTGTTGATAGTTATTATTGTTAGTTGATTATTTAATTAGTTTCATAAAGTTTTTATTTAGATACTGTCGGAAGGAGCAACCTTCCGACAGTATAAGATACTAATTATTTACTTTAACATCAAGGCTTTGCGGACAGCCGAGAAGCCATCGCTTGTCATTTTGATAAAGTAAACACCGCTCGGTGCAATGTGCCCTTGCGAGTTTTGACCGTTCCATTCAACTGAATGATATCCGGCATCTTTCATTCCGTCGAACAAAGTAGCTACTTTGCTGCCTAATATGTCGTAAACTGTTACTTCTACACGAGCATTTTTAGGCATTGCAAATTCGAACTTAGTCGAAGGGTTGAAAGGATTAGGATAGTTTTGACCTAACATAAACTCGGTCGGTAATCCTTTCGAGTCAATCGTCAAAATAATCGAAGAAGCTTGAAGAATTTGTTTGCTTCCCTTCTCGCCGCTTAACGAGATTGTCGATTGTTTTTTACCTTCGCTTGAATTTTCGACGAAGAAGCTGCGTGTGCGGTTAGCTAAATTCCAACTTATAGTTATTGGGTAAGCATCAGCATTAATGTTAATTGGATACTGAAGCGTTCCTTCGAACTGTGCAGGATAAGCTTCTACTAATCGTTGTGATGCGAATCGAACATCGAGAACTCCTGCCGGTGGACTTGGTGGTAATGTGTAATAAGCAACCGGGAAATTACCATCAGTGTTTTCACCGAAGTATAAAGTTTGGCTGTTATTGAATTTATCAGTTATTGTAATGCTGTTAAACTTGCTTAATTCGGCAAGCTCTGTTTCTTCCTTCGCTAATGTTGTAGCTTGAAGTTTTAATACACCAGCATTTTTAACTTTTATCCAATAACCAAAACCGGGACGAATTTGTGTTGCAGTTGCATAACCGCTGGCACCATATTCATAGTAAGGTGAAGAAATGTTATCGGCAGGTTCTGAAGTAATAGCTGAAACACTTGTAGGCTTAATTATCGAGCCAATCATATTCCAACCCGGGGTAACCGGGAATTCTGTTTCATACACAAATCCACCAAAAATCGAGAATGTTGAGGCAGCGGGGAATTTAAGCCAATAAGCAGGTCCTAATGTTAATGTCGTATCGATTGCGTACGCACCGCTGCGGTATGTGAATGCATTAGATGTCGCTGTTGGGAAAAGGTTTGTCTTGGAATCTGTTCTACGAACAGGTATCGAAACCATATTCCACCCTGTACGAACGCTTACTTCATCTGTCAAATCTGAGTCGAGGCAGATTGCACGCACTAAATTACGCAACACAATTCGATTGCTTGGACCCACAGGTTTCCACCAATAATCTTCTCTTAAAGCATGCCATGTATTGCCATAATTTTCCGAGAAGAAACTGCGATTGTTTGGATCGTAAATCTTATATGGCATTGGATAGTAATCGGTTCCTTGAGGGAAGCTTCTACCCGTTGTTTTTAATGCTGACCGTAAATAGTAAGATATTGTGACCCAAAAATCTTGTCCTGCAGTAAACAATAGTTCTTGGTCTATCGGGAAACTAACCCACTGCGAAGCTGATGTTCGGACGAAATAGGGAAAACCTTCCGGTGTATTAGGGAGATACGATTTACTCCATAGAATTGAGCCTGAACTACTGTCGTCGATGCCCGGATTTCGGACAGTCACCACAATTGAGTCAGCTAATGTATCTCTGAACGAAGTTGTGAAAACGACATCGGCGCTTAGTAAACGCGTGCTACGAGGTGCAGTAAACCGAACACCTGTAGTTAGGTCGTATCTAGCACTATCTACAGCCCAGTTGGTATCATGAGTATCATTAGAATCATCGTATGCAATTGCGAAAGAATTACTCTGATGTGCTCGTAATTTCATTGAGATTGTATCATTGGTATAGTTGATATCACCAGTTAATGTGGGCCATACTTTTAAATCGTATGTACCAATTGCGGTTGGTGTTAAATTTAATTTAAGCACTTCTTTTTTGTTATAGGCAAGTCCTGCGGGTCGACTGAGAAATTCGATTGGACCATCATTAATCGAATATCGTAACAAATATGCACCAGAGGTTGGATCGCCACCTACGTTTGCTACTTTAGTCTCCCAATTTATAACTGGAATATATGGAGTACCAGTAGTTTTAGGTTGAATAGTCGGGTTTATTTGAGCCACATACTCAAGAGCTAAATCTTTCCTCGGGAGTATAGAAATTACCTTTTTACCATCATTTGTTGAAGGGTCTTCATCACCAGTGTAGAATATGCAAACGAATACTGTGGTATCACGGGATGCAAATTTAGGTATGAATAGAGTGCTAAATTTTAAATATGCATATTTACCACCAAGTCCACCCCATACCGGATTAAACACTTGTTTTACACCATCATTCTCATTAACAGGAAGTGAATTACCCTTAAATGTAATTGTAACTGTACTTGGATTAGCTTCTAGTCCATCGTTCTTGATAATAACTTTAACCGATTCAGGAACATCAACAGCATGTAACTGCTCTTCGGTATAGTTAACAAGATCAACATTGATTACTATCAAATCTTTTGTTGGTATGTAATCGGTATTAAGCCTCATAAATTTAAAAGCATTTTTGGATACAGGTCTTGAATCGCCATCCGGTACAACTATGTTACGTCCTGGAACTCGATCTTCTTGGAATCCAAAATACATCCAACTTGAATCGTTAATAATTGGATTAAAATTGGAAATTGTTACATAACGTTCATCTAAATCACTTGTGCGGGTTAAATTTTTAACATCCGCCCATGTGAAGCCACCGTCATCGGAATATGTATAGATAACATCGCTATAATTAAAGCCTTTACTATCTGTAACACCCTGCATAAAGGCATCACAGAGTACAAATAACCTTGTTCCGGTAGCACTTTTTGAAATTGCAGGAAATGTGAAGGATAAGAAATGGCCGGATTGTGAATATTTCATTGTCTTTGCTAAAAACGGGAAATTAACAGAATCGATAACGATTCGACTTGTTCTTGATTCACTATCCCAGATTCTGATTCTTGATGAGGCATAAGATATACTCGTACCGACAAATCCTGCACCCATAGAAACGATGTATAGTTTTTCGCCAACATAGCTCATGTCGAAACCAGTAAAGCCAACATATCCATTTACTTCCTTAGAAATTGAATCTTGTGGTCCCCACGTAACACCATTATCGTTAGATTCTTTGAAATAAATAGTATAGGTATCGGATGTACCTGGACTTCCGAACCAACCGAGAGCAACTTTGCCACCCGGACTTACTGCCATAGCCGGTCTGGCACCGCCCGATAATGTATCAATTGGAGTCCAAGCTTCAAATGTATTAACATTAAAGGTGGTTACGTAAACTCCACCTGGTGGGTTTTGTCTTCCGGCAAGAACAACATTATTTCCGTTTGCAGCAACCTTAACCATAGGCCAGATTGCCGAATTAGTAGGAAATTCATATTGTGCATACCTTGCATCACCAAAACCACCGAATAATAATTGTTGTAAACTGATGGTTGTGGCAAGTGGATTTTCTTCGTCGAGTGGAGTAGGATGAGTAGCATGGTTTACGACGTTGGTTAGATAAACGCCACCCACATTTTCAATTGTCATTTGTGGATATCCGGAACGAGGGAAGGGACCAATATTCAATATTTCAGGTGTCGTACCCCATGTTTCACCCCCATCGCTTGAAAAATTATATGCCGTTCTCCTTGATGCATTAATAACGACGGTGGAACCGGAATCGGTAGCAACCATCATTATTGCATGAACCTGATTTGGGTCGTTAGGGCTTACCTCTAAATAATCTATCGCACCTCCATTTGATTGATAATCCCAATATCCGGTTATCCCCGTAAAAACACCACGGCCACTTGGCGGTGCGAAATAATCAGGCATAACTTTCTTTGGGGCGTTTTTCATCACAGGATATTTAAAATTATCGTTTACAGGTCCTTGATCGATAAGATCTGATTGAGGAACTATTCGCATTACATCCTGCGAAAAAGCCATTCCTGTTAATATTAGAACAGCCATTACACTGAGAACAATTTTAAGCATGTTCACTCTTCCTTTCATTTGTTTTTAATTATTAGTTATTAATTAATTGTAGTAATAGTAATTATCGTATGAGTATCATTTTTTGTACTACTGAATATTTATCTGTGTTCATTTTAATAAAATATACACCGCTTGGAACATTTTGCGAATTCATATCTTTGCTATGCCATTCAACACTATAAGTTCCAGAAACAAAATAGTTATCAGTTAAAGTTGTTATACATTCGCCTAAAGTGTTATAGATTATAAGTGCTGCACGGGTTGAATTTTTAATTGAAAATCTGATATTCGTTGACGGATTAAACGGATTTGGATAATTCTGATATAACACAAAATCATCAGGAATTTGATTGCTCTCGATTTTCACATTAAGCGGACGAGCACCCCATTTAGTCAGCGATAAAGTTTTTACAGCTTCGTTCGTTATCTGAACCGAATTATCTAAATCCATTCTAACATTCACGGTAAAGCCACCGATTTCGTCTCGTAATTTAATGCTATCGCATACATTTTTAAGGAAAGCATTATTCCATCTGATAGTAACCGGATAAGTTCCTATGCCTGTCTGGAAACTAACTCTGTAAGTATCAATCTGTGTAAAACTTGTAAATGGGATATAATTCAAGCGTATCCCTTCTCCGAGGATCCCTGATCTTCGTGGTGGACTAACCCAACGCGCATCAAAATAACCGGGTTCTACAGGTGGAAGCATATACTCGCCTAATGCATTATCAATTCCGTGTGTAGCATTTGGATGAACACCGAAGCGGATCGTATCTCTTGCAATTCCGGTTTCAAAGACTACAAACGAGGTAAGCCAGCTTGCCGATTCATCGCCATAAGTTTTGAAACTCCACACCTGCGACCATCCGCTGATTCCCCCCTTATTTTTTGCTTTAACTCTCCAAAAATATCTTGTCTGCTCTGATAACAAACCTATTTTCCGTTCATTAGTTGTAATAGTAGTATCTAACAAAACACGATTTGCTAGCGAAAATATTGAATCACGTGCCACTTCTAAAAAATAGAACTCAGCATTCAATGCAGGTTCCCATTGTAAGGTTGGACGGAGCGAAATATTCGGAGCTTTATCCCTCGGTTCTTTCAATATAACTGAATCAGGAATTGGGAAACCTACGGTAGTAAAATTAAATGTATTTGAATAATCGCCGTAACCTGTTCGATTCCAGCTTCTAACGCGCCAGTAATATTTTTTTTCTAACCCTAATGGACCAATTTGTTTAGAAAGCCCAGAATAACTGCTATCTTCAAATAATGGTTCTGCAAAAGTAATAACTGTATCTATCTGATAATGATAACCCACACCCCGAATTGACGAACTCCATTGAACTGTAGGATTTGCAATTACATTAATTTGATTGTTTAAGGGCGATATCAATGTAACTATTTCGGGAGGAGTCAATACTGTTTTAAAATTCCAAACACTTGAATATTGTCCGGTGCCTACATAATTTTTAGCTCTAACACGCCAATAATACTGGATGTATGATATAAGTGTCGGAATTTGTTCAGATGTATCGACCAGATTTGTATTTGTATAAATTTTATTTGTGAAATTATTATCGAGTGCGACTTCAAGTTCATATTGTGAAGCATATTGAGTAGAATTCCATGTTAAAGTCGGCGAAAGTAATGCACTTGTATCGTTATTACCAGGAGCTACCAGTATTGTGGTCGATGGAACAGGAATCCGTGTTCGGAACCTCCATACAGCGCTGTTAGTAATGCCTGAATCGTTCTTTGCACGAACACGCCAGAAATATGTTGTTAAGGGAGATAAATTAATTGTTCGTGTTGTATCTGTAATTGTTGAATCCTGGAATATGATAGATGTAATATTTGTATCGCTCGATATTTGTAAATGATATTGTACTGCATCAAGAGTTTGTCGCCACCTGAAATTTGTAACAGGTGCAATACCCGTGTCCCGATGTGCTGGCAGTACCAGTTCAGGGACGGCAGGTTTATATAAACGTAAACCAAACGTCCTGCTGCTGGAAAATATTCCATATTCTCCATCGGCAAAGCAACGAACCCGCCAAAAATATGTACGTCCGCTGGGGATGAGGCTGATTTGCCTGAATGTATCGATTATTGCAGTATCGTTAATAACCACCTGCGTAAAGTTAACATCATTTGCTATTTGCAAATGGTAACGTGGTATAGCCACAGGTTTTCGCCATCTAAAATTAATTGGACGCGGTAAATTATTTGCAATTGAATCAGGAGAAACAAGAGTTGGTACAGGTAATGGCGGTGTAATAAAACTGTTTGTGTTCGAGAATGGTCCATATCCATACTGGTTGCGTGCACGCACTCTCCAATAGTGTTTCTTATTGTAATTATGCAGTACTACCTGTTTTATTACTTGATAGTTTTTTGTAGAATCATCAATAAGGGTGCTTGTAAAATTTTCATCCAATGCAATTTGATAATTATACGAAATTGCACTTTGTACGAAACTCCATATAAGTTCAGGCGTTACAACTTTTAAAACTGAATCCTTAACGGGAGTATAGGTAAGAGCTTTTAAAGGCGGTAGTGCGGGATACGGTTTCGAACCATATTTTATTATTCTCATCAAATTTAATTCAGGATCGGATAGAACCACAAATGTTGTTGTATCCATACGCCTTCGAGCTTCAGTAGGTGTTGTAATTTTTATACTATCGCACACTAAGTTTATTCCTACGGGCCAATAAAATTTAATTGGGTGGCCTTCAGCATTTTCTAGCGTACTACGATAATTAACTATGAATGTGTCTATACGTTCAGGGATGGAATATGCTCTGATATCAGTTCTTAGCCCATTACCAAAACAACCTCCAAGACCACTCCTGCTATCCTTCAATCGCAAATCAAAATCAACCGGATCCGGAGGTGGAGGTGGTAACTCTTCCTCTATCAGTCTAGTACCATCGTCAAAGTTTAACATTATTCCCACATCAATACAATAAGTGGCATTTGGATGAACACCGGTAAATAATTTTTCGCGGACGCCAGTGGCAACCTCTGCCCGATAAGGGATTATGAAATTGGTTTGTGCCGCTGCAATAAAACTTACTGCAAACAGCAGCAAACCAATTACAAAATATTTATGATTTTTATTCTGCACTAATTGTAGATAGGATTTTTAGAACCAATTACTTTATTAAAACTGCTTTCTTAACACTATTGAATATTTCGCCATTCTGGTTAACAGTATTCATTTGAATATAATAGATACCATTAGCATAATTAGTAGCATCCCATTTGACAGAATAGTTACCGGCATTCATTTGTTCGCTTACTAAAGTATTCACGCGCTGACCAAGTACATTGTAAACATTAATTTTTACATTCGATGTATTTTTAATTGAAAACAAAATATCTGTCGATGGATTGAATGGATTTGGATAATTTTGTTCTAATTTGAAGTCATTGGGCAAGCCGCCTATTTCTTCTACATTTAAGGTAGTTTGTGTAAAAATAGTTAATCTTACTAAATCTGGATCATCGAGAAGGAAAGATGTTTGGCTTAACATATCTACTTGATCTAAATCTTCAGTTCCAAATTCTTTCATGGTCAAAGACGTTATAGATGGTTCAGTTATTGGTTCCCAAGTAACAGTAATGGGCCATACCGCTTTTTGACCATCGTTAAAGACTAATCTAAAAGTATCTCGTATAGATTGGCTTAAAGTCCATTTTCGGATGTCGTAAGGTTTCACACCGGGACCGTACATTCCTCCTGATGGAAAACAATCATCAGTTAAACCCGTCGTTCTAAACCTGCCCAAAATAATGTGGAAATCAGGCGGGGCTGGAGGACCTTCTTGTTCGCCTAAAGCAGCATCTAAACAGTGTGTGGCATTCACGTGCCAGCCTAATGTAGCTGTATGAACAGCCGCGGGTGTATTTGAATCCGTAACCGTAAGTAATATTTTATATTCCTGAGAATATAATTTTGCTACAAAAAGAACCATCAAAATCGCCGCACTTATAACTTTTAATTTCATTTAATTTTTCCTTATAGATTATTTATTATTAATTTTTATTAACTGACTGAAGTTACGCAGAATTGACTTTTTGTCATGTTGAGCGAAGCGAAACATCTAAAAATAGCCTGAATTTGAGGTTTCAGATTCTTCTCCCGCTCTACGAGCGGGATCAGAATGACTCTTTTGCGTATCTTCAGTTACTTATTTCTAATTAGCTGTTCGCCCCGCCAGCAAGACGGAGCGAACAATTTTATTTCGCGTAGTAGAGACGACTCGTCGAGTCGTCTCTACCGTGAATTGAAACTACTTCATCAAGACCATCTTCTTGATTTGCGAGAATTTAGCTGCATTCTCGCCTACACCATCGGCAGTAATTTGATAGAAGTAAATACCGGACGATAAATTGCCGGCTTCAAATTCTACATCATTACGACCTTCGGTAAAGAGTTCGCGGTTAGCTAAAGTTGCAACTTCCTGACCAAGAACGTTGTAAACCTTCAAGGTTACTATTGCATCTTCAGGTAATATGAACTGAATTGTAGTCGATGGGTTGAATGGGTTCGGATAGTTTTGAGCTAACTCAAATATATCCGGTACTTGACTGTAATTGCTTTCGTCCGAAAGGTTGACTGAAATTAGTCCACTCGAACGTAAAACTGTAACATCCTTTAGGAAGTTTACGCCAGTAAGTACAGTCTTTGCCGCAAAACTTGCAGAATCAAAACTGCTGGAAGCAAATGCGGTATTGATTTCACGAATTGCATTATAGTAATCAAGTGCATCACCAAGTTTTGATGTCATTGCAGCACTTGCTTCGGCAGCAAGTACTTCAACCGTCTTACCTTGATGTCCAACAACTGAACCTTGGTAAATTAAATCACCAAAGCCAGGTTCTGTATGACCTTTGTAACTTGCAGCAATACCTAACTTTAAAGCTACAATTTCTGCAAACAACTTGTTATTGTGCTTTGATGGTGGTAACGATTTTTGTCCTTTTAAGAACAACTTCGTGCCCAAGTTAACAAAGAATCCAGGATCACCATCGTGAATACCGGTTTTATCCCTTAACGATTTTTGTACATCGCCCGGTTTTGCCATAAGTACCCAACCGGTTGTTTTGGGATCGCCAACAGTACCAACGAGTAAGCCACCATCGGCTGCGAAACCGCCACCCGCATAAACTTCGTTAATGAGGTTTGCATAAGTTGGTGCCGGTAATTCTAAATATTCAGTTGTTGGTAGAAGATTGATAGCATGAGCTGGTTTGGGAATTGTTGCACCAAACCATGCCTTCTTTATCTGTTGTGGTTTTCCTTTGGCGCTATAACCTGAAATTGTTATAGTTGCACCTGCGGCAACAGTGCCATTTGAGAAGTCGAACTTCTTCTTTGTGTCGCCTGCAACTGTAGTAAACGGAGCATATTCCATTGGACGGGTAGAATTAACATCGTTCTTGAATTGAATGTGTAATTCAGTAGCCTCTACTAATAAAGGATTCGTTAGTGTGAATTCCCAGTAACCGCCGATGTTCTTCTTCTTTGTAGCTTTCGGGAGTTTACCTTTAGTATCGAGAACAACTATATCCTCGTGCCTGAAGCTTCGATACTTGGTATTATCAGCAGTTGAACTTAATGCAAAGTCTCTTGTTGCAAAAGTTAAACCACTTGTATTTACATCGATCGAATAATTACCACTTGCAGGAGCAAGAATATATTTACCTTCCGGTGTTACTATTGTTTCTGTATATACATCTTTTTTGGCAAGGAAACTGTATAAACCACTGGCAGGAGTAGTAGTGGTCAAGTTATTAGCTGAGTTTACGCCGGTTAAATTAACAACAACTCCGTTAATACCCGGTTCGCCGAAATCGGCAACACCGTTACGGTTGAAGTCGCTAAATACTTTACCGCTAATGGCTGCCAATTTGAAGTTACCAAAATCTTTATCTACAACAGCTTGACCTGCACCGTCAATGGTTACAAGATAAGAAGGTGTAGCTGGTAATGTTTTTTCCCATCCTGGTTGTAGAACTTCGGTAATGGTATAGTCACCAAAAACTAAATTGGAGAAACTATAAATACCACCATCGCCGGTAACTACACTACCACTAATTGGACCTGCTAAATTAATTGTCCAGCCAGAAAGTCCTGGCTCACCGGTTTCTTTTATACCGTTTGCATTCAGATCTTCGAACTTCATACCTGAAATAGAAGCATTTGTAAAGTAGTTACCAAAGTCCATATCACCATACAGTCCGCCGCCACTTGTAACTTCGAATTCGTACGTCGGTGGTAAAGTTGTAGGATATGTTTGTATCCATCCTGCTACTTCATTTTCGTAAACCGTATAGAAACTGGGAACGATGTTATCGGGAAATTCATATTTACCATCGGCATCTGTTAAAGCAACATAATGATAAGGAGCTAAGTTGATTTCCCAATCTGGGACACCGGGTTCGCCAGCATCTTTAACTCCATCGCGGTTTACATCTAAGAACTTCATACCTGCGAGGATTGCACCTTCGAGTATCTCGAAGTTATCGAATGCGACACCTTCATCAACTACGTAACCATCTGAACCGAAATTAAGTCTGAATCGTACATCACTCAAACCAGCCAATTCTGGTAGCGTGATTGTTACAATTCTCCAACCACCCGGATTTACCACTTCCGCACCCGACCAAGCTGGGGGTCCAAAAATAAGATCTTCGCCTTCAAGCATATTATACCAGTTGATAGCATTGTCTCTATATGCCCTCACCCAGTCAGTTCCATCTATTGAATATTCAAATATGGCGGCATCCCATTCGGGTTCAGTCTTGAATGCTAATGCGAATCGTACAATCGGATTAGATAAAGCGCTTAAATCCATAAATGGTGAATATACCGCCGCCGTCCAACTAACTACATAATTGGCATTTAAAGGACCAGTTACAAAGCTGTTTGGAGCTGAATACGCGCTGTTAATTGTTGCTTTTGCTGGTGTTCCTAACAACCAATTATCAGGACCAGGTGAAGTAGCAGCAGAAAGCCAACCACCTTGCACTAAGCCCGTTGCTGTTGCTTTGGGTGTTGCATCAAAATTGTTAAAATATCCACCAGAGGCATCTACATAAGGTATTACATACAATCCTCTTGTAATAGGTCCATCATTTCCTGGATTTTGATCTCCAAAATATTCAGTTGTTACTTCTATAACATACTCGCCCGCAGTCGGATGATTAAATGGAAAAGTTCTAAATGTATAATCAACCATACTAAATGGCGGAACATCTATTACATTTTCAACAACATTATACACTTCAACGAACCCGGCGGCATCAAGTATTTTTACTCGTACCGGAATTGTTAGTACGTTGGAGCCATTATTTTTGACTCTAACTTTTGGATAGGCATTAGCGTTAACTTTTATACCTTCGAGAGGTGGACCAAGTATGCTTACTGGATAAGCATCATAATCCCAAGGGATAGATATAAACGCATCGGCGCCAGCATCAACAGGTGTATAGTCTGCGCGTAACTGACCATCAATATCGTGTGTGATTGCCGGTGTTAAAGCAACGCCCATTTGATCGGCAGGAGATGCATCGCCTTGTAAAGTGCTAATGTGAGCAGATAACGGACTGACAAAAAGCGGGTTCTCACCATACTTACTGTTTGCATCAAAACCGGTTATGGTTTGCCAATCTGCGTACGAACCCACGTAAGCACCGCCACTAGGCCAAGGATTAGGAAATTGAGCGAAAGCGCCAGCATCAACTTGGTAGTATAAATTATGATTCGCTGTCATATCCAGCATGCCTGCGGCGCCTTCAGTGAACATTAGATATGTTCTTGTAAAAGCATCTGCGCGGATAGAAGAAAATATGTTATTCTTAAGTGTAATCTTGTCAGAATAAACTGTACCGCCGCCTGCCCAGTTACCATCGAAAATGAATGCAGTAACGCCGAATGTTTCGCCGGCTGCTAAGTTAAGGTTTAAAGTGTTGTGATAATATTCAACATCACTGCCGGTTCCATTAGGAGTGCCTGGCGGACCCGTCGGGTTATAAGTAACCCAGTTAAATCCACGACCTGGAGCTGCGGTGGCATAATTATGTATATCATAAAACATATTGTTGAAAATTTTCGCCGTAGTTTTTGGTGCAATACCGGTTCCAGCAGTGGTAACATTACCGATGAGTAAACATATCGGTCGAGCAGTACCGGATAGTGTAACGATGTTATGAAATTTGTTGTTTGATACAACAACATTTGCATTTCCGCCGCGAAGAGATACTGGTATCGGGTTGCCAACTATCTTTATACCGTAAAAATCGTTATTATCTATTAAAACATTATTAACGTTTTCCTGGAGACTAATACCTGTACATAAATGGTCTAGTACTTGAGTGCTGTTTAGTCCACCGAATATATTGTTAGTAAATGTATAATTATAATCTGCCGGCATTTCAGGAAGCTCTCCTGAACCAGCACCGCGGACATATGCTATAGCATTACCTTGCTTGAAATGGTTGTTATGATATGTGATATTAAATTGCGCTCCGAAAGCACCCATACCTAAATTATCGTTAGATATAAGACCCCAAGCGTTGGAAGTTGAACGGCGGTTGCCTTTTATTACCATATTTTTTACTGTAATATTATTGCAACCCCGGTACATGCCAAGTGGAGCTCTACCTTGAATATTAACACCAACGGTATCGCATTCAATAGTCCAACTCCTGTCATCACCGCCAGCATTAGACCCGTCTAATAATATACCCATGGCAGTACGGAAGTTGAATCCACCGGAAAGTCCCGTGTAACTTGTCGTACCAACACCGCCGGAAAATTTAAGAGTAAAAACATTACCGGGGGCGGGTTTGAATGTAACAAGGTTAGCCGGACCTTGCCCGACATAACCACCGATAGTTTGTCCCGTGTCGGTATAAGAGACATCAGTGAATAAGAAAGTAACTGGGGCGCTTACACCTTCGGCTTGTAATGCTGCGACTGCATTACGCAACATATCGAAGTTGTTAGGTTGTCCAGTGTTTAGCAATCCGATAGTATAAGTCCCGGCGAGGGCTACCTTGCCCACGCTTTGTGGTCTTACGTAATTATCGGAATGAGGGATAGATGAGTGTTGGGTTCCAACATCATCGCCAATAACTTCTCTTTGAAGTTGTTGAGATGACTTAGAATTTAACCCATCTTTGTTATCTACGGCGAACGCAAAAGTAGTGCACATCACTAAGATTGCGAACACAGTAAACAAATTAAGGAATCGAGTCATAAAATCCTCCTATAGTTTTTTGATTGTTTGTTGATTAATTGAAACATTGATTTAAGGTTTGTTTGTTTTGTTATGTATTTTTTGAATTAATATAATAAATCTGAGAACTCTTGGGTTGAGAAGAAATGTATTCCAGGCAATTACTCCTTTCAAATATTTTATTTGATTACTAAAAATAATTATTTAAAATTTCAATAGTTACAGAAACATCTTACTAATTTTGCGCGCTTACTACTTTGTTTTCGGGTATTATATTTTCTAAAGCAATCTAATACTTTTTTTAACAACAGTCAAGTGTTAAGTAAAATCTGATATAAATATAATGTTTTTTTAATAGAAGTCAAGTATTTTATTAAGAAAAATAAAAAAATATTTTGCTGAAAATTTGTTGTTTTTCGTGTTAAATTGAAACACTTATAAAACGTGCAAATTACACTGTTTTACTGAAGTTACGCAGAATTGACTTTTTGTCATGTTGAGCGAAGCGAAACATCTAAAAATAGTCTGAATTTGAGGTTTCAGATTCTTCTCCCGCTCTACGAGCGGGATCAGAATGACTCTTTTGCGTAACTTCAGCTGTTTTAAGTGTATTTCTAAAAAATATTATTTATTAACACTATTGCCGTCATTGCCTCGGCAACCGGAACGATTCGAGGGCAAATACACGGGTCGTGCCTGCCTTTTATCTGCAAGCTTCGCTTATTTCCCGCAACGTTCACAGTCGTTTGGGATTGAAAGATTGAGGAGGTCGGCTTAACGGCGATACGAAAAATAATTTCTTCGCCCGTAGTAATACCTCCTAAAACCCCACCCGCATAGTTGGTGCGAGTCCGCATCCGTTTTAGTTTTTTATCGAAAAAAAATTCATCATTGTTTTGGCTTCCATAAATTTCAGCCGCGTGAAAACCTGAACCGATTTCAAATCCTTTAACTGCAGGAATCGATAACATTGCCTTTGCAAGTTCAGCATCAAGTTTGTTGAACACCGGCTCGCCTATACCGGGCGAACAACCTTGAACGACAACTTCAACAATTCCACCAACCGAGTCGCCGGCTTTCATTACTTCTAAAATTTTCTTCTCCATTTTTTTAGCAGCATTAGCATCGGGGCAGCGAACTAAATTTTTTTCTATTTCAGCGTAGTCGATTTTTTTTGCTTCTATACCTGCAACCGATTTTGTGTATGCGATAATTTTTATTTTGTGCTGAGCTAATATTTTTTTAGCTATTGCACCTGCGGCAACACGACCGATAGTTTCTCTGCCCGATGCGCGTCCGCCGCCGCGGTAATCGTATATCCCGTATTTTGAATAGTACGAAAAATCGGCATGTCCTGGACGGAAGATGTTTTTGATATTTTCGTAATCTTCGGAACGCTTTTCCTTGTTCCAAACAATTATGCAAATCGGAGTGCCGAGTGTTTTGCCTTCGAAAACTCCGCTCAATATTTCAGCTTTATCTTCTTCCTGCCGCTGGGTTGTAATAGCGCTTTGTCCGGGTCGCCGGCGGTCAAGCTCTTTTTGAATATCTTCCAGCGATAATGCTAACTTCGATGGCACACCATCAACCACAACACCTACAGCTTTGCCGTGGCTTTCGCCGAATGTTGTAACTCTGAATTTTTCACCATAAGTATTACCTGACATAATCATGCCTTCTTAATCTGTGCTTATCCGTTTAATCTGTGTCCATTCGTGGTCCATTTATATCTGGTAAAATAGAACACTGATTGTTTTATCCATTTCATATTCATCAATTAAAGATAAAGTTTTTCAAATTCATACCAAAAAATCGGGAACGATTTTTTAACACAACCTGGATTTTTAATTCTGATATTCGGGATTTTTAAACCCGCAACTGCAAAACTCATAGCTATTCTGTGGTCGTTATAAGTATTTATCTCAGCACCAATATATTTTTCCTTCGGCACAATTTCAAGTCCGCCATCGAACTCTGTAACTTCAGCACCTAACTTCCGCAATTCTGTTGCCATTGCAAACAGCCGGTCTGATTCTTTATGACGTAAATGAGCAACGTTCTCAATATTAGTCTTCCCTTTTGCAAATAATGCAATTACTGCTAAAGTCGGAACCATATCGGGCATATCGTTCATATCAATTGTGAGACCTGATAGTTCCGAGCTACCAACGACTGTAATCCCCTCAACCCCGAAATAATCGGGGTGAACATCCTTAATTACTTTACATCCCATTTTTTGGAGGACTTCCAAAAAACCGGCATCACCTTGTTTGGATTGCGAATTTAAGTTTTGCACAGTAACTTTTCCACCAGTTACTGCTGCGGCTGCAAAGAAATAAGATGCCGATGAATAATCCCCCTCTATTATATATGTAGTGGGTTGGTATCGTTTTGTACTATTAATATAGTAACCGTTTGTTTTTTCTTGAACATCAGCACCAAATGATTGCATTACTTCGTATGTAATATCAAGATACGGCTTTGAAGCGATCTGACCGCTCAGCAGCAAATCGACATTGCTTGCCGCATAAGGGGCTATCAATAATATAGAAGAAACAAACTGGCTGCTTTTAGAAGCGTCGATGCGAACGGTTCCCCCCATTAATTTTCCACCATAAATTTTTACAGGCGGGTAGCCGTTGTTTGTTTCTGTTCTGATCCCAAGCTGTTCAAGTGCAGTAGTTAAATCACCAATCGGTCGTAAGTTCATCCGTTCGTCGCCATATATTATAGTAGAACCATCGGCTAATGCTGCAAAACCTGCAAGAAAGCGCATTGTTGTGCCTGCGTTTCCGACAAATAAATCTGAATCAGGCGCCTTAATTTTTCCTCCGGTACCTGTTACAATCAACTTGTTTCCAATTTCTTCGATGCCAACACCAAGTTTCCGCAACGCATCTATCATAAGCCGGCAGTCGTCGGCGGTTGAGAAATTCATTATTTCCGAAATACCATTTGCTAAAGCTGCAGCAATCAATGCCCGGTTTGTAATACTCTTTGATGTTGGAACATTAACCACAGCGTTCACTCTTTCTATTTTTGTCATATAACTGATTTAAAAAATTCTTGCTGCAATTTTGCCTGAGATTCAAATATTTTTGTCCCCGGAATAATCTGGCAGCCGGTTTCGGCAGCATCACGCAATAGTTTTGTAACCTTCGGAGTATAAACAAAATCGACGACTAACATTTTTTTATTTAACAGTGTTTTAGGAATTGGTGATGCGTCAGTATTCGGTACCATACCAACCGGAGTAGTATTAATTATTGCATCCATCTTCTTAATTTTTTGAATATCTTCGAGAGAACTGAATTCACATTTAAATTTTTTAGCAAGAATTTTAGCCTTCTTTAAATTCCTACCAAAGATATGAACATTACCGCCACATTTTTTAGCGGCATAAATAGCACTTCGGGCAGTGCCGCCGGTCCCTAACACAGCTACCGATTTACCGTTTAATAATTTTTCAAAAATCATTACAGCCGCTAACGCATCAGTATTATAACCGACAAAACCTTCTGTCGTCTTTATAATAGTATTCACAGAACCGGTGGCTTCCGCCTCATCAGACCGGTTTTTCAATAATTTAGCTGCTTCCTCTTTATGTGGAATTGTAATGCTTATACCTTGCAGATACTCTAAGTATGTTCTAAAAAAATTTCCGAAATCATCCGTTAAAAAGTTTACATACACTGCATTTAATTTATTCTTCTTGAAAAATTTATTGTGTATATAAATACCACGGCTATGCGAAACCGGATTCCCCGCCAATCCGAAAATTTTAGTTTGTTCATTTATTGATCTGTAGTTATAAACTTCCAATAATTTTTTTACAGGAATTTGTCCCGGTGCAGTTTCATCCCCCTCGCCGAGAGAGCAATATGTTATGCATCCGCCAAAGCGGGGCGCAAGTATTCGGCTGGTTTCACCCCGCTCTCCCATACAAAAGGCTGATAATTTTATATGCTCTTTTTTTGCTACTTTCAATAAACGAAATATTTGCAGATTTTCAGATATATTATTGGCGCAGGTTGCTATTTTGATGTATGAGGGGAATAAATTTTTAATACCAAGATATGGATGTAATACGCTTCTCCATACATTAGAAAAATTATGATACGACAAAATTATTTTCGTTTTATGAAGATAAGAGAATTTGATTATATCTAATACAATTTTTTTCTTCGATTTATATTCGATATCTATATATTCTGCCCCCAACTCAATTGCCTTATATAATAGAGCAATTCGTTTGTCTTCTGATATTCGACGAGTCGGGACAGACGGGCGGTTTGTGATAATTACACCAGGACGCGGCTGAGATAAGAGTTGCTCAATATCGAGATCAACTATATTTTCAACACGTATCTCAACAACGTCAGCTAATTTTCCCGCTTTTAACAAGAGTTCGCGGGCTTCTTTCATATTTTTGGGGGCTATGCTAACGCAAATCATAAAAGATTGTTATTCCTATGTATTAAAATGTTTTGCCACTAAAACACTAAAGCACGAAATTCTACCAAATTTATAAGACATATCGCTTAATACCTTGTCCAATATTAACAACATTAAAGTTGATTAAATAACCTAAACGTTTGTTAGTTAATTTCAAATGACTTAAAACTTGAGCTTCCCAAACAGGATTGATTAAATCCACTGCTTTAATTTCACAAATTATTTTATTCTCAACCAAAACATCCAATCGTAATCCCTCTTGAAATGTAATACCATCATAAACTATTGGGATATCCATTTGGCGCAAATATTCTAACCCCCTTTTTGTTAATTCGTGGCAAAAACAGATTTCATATACTTTTTCCAGTAATCCTGGTCCGAGTGTTTTATGAACAGTATAAGCAGCATCGACAATTTTTTTTCCAATGCTTTCTAATTCCTGAGGTAAGGTGTCAAAATCTTTTTTGTGATATTTTGTGTTTTGGTGATTTTGTGGCATATTATGTATTATAATCTTAATTTTGTTAAATAGTTACGTGCTATCAATAATGCTTCAACATCTTCGGCAGTAAGAGGTACATCTATCACTCCACTTCCGATTTTTTCTATTAGTGTGTATAAAATAATATCCTCAACTGCTTTTTTATCTGTTTGTGTTGCTTCGACATAATCGGGAACGCTATAATTTTTCGGTAGGTCTGTGGGTAACCCAAAATGTGTCAGCAACATTTTAAGTTTAACTACCGATTTGCGATTCAGAATTTTCAAACGAAAAGCCATTTCAGCTTCTGCAACCATTCCGATTGAAACAGCAGCACCGTGAGGAATTTTGTAATTGCTTAATTTTTCAAGTGCATGACCAATCGTATGCCCAAAATTCAAAATTCGTCTGTACGATTTTTCTTTTTCATCTTTGTTAACAACTTCAGCTTTTAATTCGCAGCAACGCTCGATAATATTCTTCAACAACTTTGTATCACGAGAAAGAATTTTTTTGTAATTCCGAACGAGTAGTTCAAACAATTTTACATCAAGCGATGCACCGTATTTAACAACTTCGGCTAACCCATTCCGGTACTCTTCATCGGATATTGTTTGCAATGTCGAAACATCTATATATACTGTATCGGGTTGGTAGAATGCGCCAATCAGGTTCTTCCCAAGCGGGTGGTTGAGCCCAACTTTACCCCCAACACTGCTATCGACCTGTGCAAGTAAGGTTGTTGGAATTTGGATGAACGGAACTCCTCTGAACAATGTTGCAGCTACAAAGCCGGCAATATCGCCGACAACTCCCCCACCGAGTGCAATAATTACTGAGTTTCTGTTAGCTCCTGATTTTATTAACTGATTTTCTAAATACTCTTTGGTCTTCCGTGTTTTTGATTTTTCACCAGCTTGAAATGTAAATACTTTTGAAGTAACACCTTGCCTTTTTAAAAAGTTATTAAAATTTCGTGCGTAAAGTTTTTCGACATTTGTATCAGTAATGATAAAACATTTCGATTTGGGAAATTTCTTAACAATATCGGCAGCCGCAAATGATAATGATCCGTCATCTGACGGACCGATATAAATATCGTACGACTTTTTGTTATTGTTTGAAATTTTTACTTTTACTTTTTCGTGCATATGTAATTTAAACTTGTAATAATAGAACACGGATACACACTGATTCAACGGAATCAGACGGATTGTTTTATCTGTGTTCGTTTCGAATTCTTTTTTTATCGTTAGTAACTGAAGTTACGCAGAATTGACTTTTTGTCAAAAAATAGCCTGAATTTGAGGTTTCAGATTCTTCTCCCGCTCTACGAGCGGGATCAGAATGACTCTTTTGCGTAACTTCAGTCATTAACTAACAGGTCGACAAAATAATCACCAACTTCGAGCCCTTCGTAATGCACTTTTATATGCTTTTGCTGCTCAACTCTCAACCCGTGTCGTAGTAATTCAATCTTAAGAGAGTTTTCGTAAACTTTATAAAATGCACCGATGATAATATTTGTTAATTCTTCATGTAACATATTTGTCCGTGTATATCCGTCTAATCCGCGTTCATCTGTGTCCTATGCACCAAACTATTTTTTGCAAATTCTAATTCTTCAACCGAACGTTTGAGCTTTTCGGCTGCCTCTTCATCGGTGTAACCTGCCTCTTTTCTCACCCATTCAAGTAAACGATGATTAACCAAGGCAGGAATTGATCGAGCCATAGCTTATTTTTTTATCTTGTGATATCAATTGAAATTTCAAATTAATATAGTTAATGTTTTAGTCTATTTCAACTAATAACATTCGACTATTTCATGTAATAATCCATTCAAAAATTATGAATCCCGTACTCTTCCATAATCTCCTTTGCCATCCGTTCAGCGACGCTCCAATCGTGCAACTTTTGATGTGCATCTTCTTCAAGGGATTTTCTGAGGTTTCTGACATAACGGTGATATTTTTTGAGTATCGACTCAACAACTTTGTCACTCTTGGGAATCTTCAATTGGTAAACATTTTCCTTTGCAAGAATCATGGCAAACTCTGCTATTGACTCGCCTTCGATTTGAAGTATTAGTTTTCCGCTCTCATCCTTAAGTTCGTAATGCCCCATAAAATGTTCGGAGTGAAGTTTCTTACCAGTAGTTGGATGTGTTTCGCACTCAACTTTTAAATAATTATCATCGTAGAAATCTTCGGGGAATTTTCTTATTCCATCCGACAAACAATCTTTTATCACGGAAGCTTTTACCTGATCGTATGATATTTTTACTTTTTCTTTCTGCTGCTTCTTGCGCATTTTCGGCAGCTCAAGCCGCTCATGCACCATTTCACACAAACCCTCGTAAATGCGGGGTAGATATTCTTCAACATTGAGACCTAAAGCTTTAAGCACAGCCGCATCTAATGCCTTGCGATCTTTTTGTTTGATTTCCTCGAATATTGGTTTGATCTTTCTTTTTTCTAATTTAGAAATATCGAATTTTACATCGGTATCTGGGATGAGCATGTTTTCAACGTCCTCCACAGTAAACTCCTTAGCATTGCCATTATTAACATCTCTACCGTATGCTTCAAGATGAAGAATGTTGAGAAAGGAGTTTAAGAAGACTAAAACACTCTCCTTATTAGGCTTGATGGAATAAAGACGCTTGTCTACTAAGAATCTTTCTTTATTATGAAACGCTAAGAATCTATTTCGAGGTGCTGCAAGATAAAGGATCTCATCATCAATAACATTATTGATACCATACCAATATTTTCTGCTTTGGACAGATTTAATTTTTGGAAAACTCACGTTTTGCTCGTTTGTCTGTGTCTCACCCCACTCAATATATCTTAACGCTCCAACATCTCCCTGTTTTTTTAACTTTTCTTTCGATTCGTTACAAACGAAAAGTAATACTGTCACCTCATTTGATTCAATTAGTATTTTTTTAAATTGCGACGAGTCTTTGATAATTCTTTTTAAATATTTTTGTTCAATTTCGCCTTCCCATCCCCGATCGTTGCGGCATTGTACTCTCATGTCATTCTGAGTCCCGTTGCTCTTCAGACGGGACGAAGAATCTTTCTTTTCTATAGAAGTGAGGCCCTTCGCTTCGCTCAGGGTGACAATGGATGTGAGATAGAAAAATTCATTGATACCTGTCTTAATTCCGAAACGCACATCGGCAATCTGCTTCAACGGCACAAGCTTATCTTTGCACTTTTCCAAAATCTCAAAGTAAACATCGGGCGCACGGAGATACTTTCCCCATTTTGCCAGATCTTCTTTCCCCTGAAGCTCGTGAATAATATCGGATTGCTTTACCATCCGTATGCGCATTTCATCTGTTTCCAAAGAAGAAATGACGTCGGAAACTTTTCGTACTTTCTTATCGTGCTCAGCCGATTCGATCATGCTTACAATGCCGTCAATCCTATCCCACCTTTTCTGCGACTCAAGCCGAAGGTCACGAAATGGAATAAGCTCTTCCAATTTCATTTTCAGCTTTACAAAATGGACGATGTTATCGCTTCTCGCTTGTGTATTCTCTTCACGCTCAAGAACCGTTACAATCGTATTTACTGCCGCATCTTCGAACCACGGCTCAGCCCACGATGCAATAATCATCTTGATTTTGAAGTGATCGAGGAAAAATTGTTTCATAACAGAGCCGTAAGAAACATCGAGCCACGAGTTTGATGTGATGATAGCGAATGCTCCATCCTTTGAGAGAAGCGTTGCAGTGTGAAGGAAAATGTAAGCGTAAATATCCGCCTGACCGGATAACTTTAACTCAACGTGTCCTTTTTCCACCCATCGCTGGATAGATTTTTTCTGTTCGGCCTCACTCAAACCACGTGCATTGGCGATGTCTTTCTCTTTTATACTTTTTAATTCGAAAAGCGAGGGGTAAGTAAGAAGGTATTCCTCTGCAAGTATTTTTGTTAAATCCTTTTTATATCCCTTTACTTTCTTTTCAATAAGTTCTTGGCGTATGTATGGGAAATTACCGACCAGCCCATGAAATTCAGGGATAGTCACGTCAATCTTGTCTTTGAAATATTTACCGGCGTGCGGTGGTGGAAACGGGAAGCTTTCCCCTTTACGAATTTCAAAAACATCCTTATGAACTACCCTTGGAAAATTATCGAAGTTTTTTACATCCTGCCTGAACAGATTAATCGTAGAAAGCTCAGCAGGGAATTTTCCGATATCGATTCCCCAGATTTGATTCAGTAACTGGTTGTGTGTTGCCCGATGTCCCGAAAGATAACGAAGCCGGTCGTACAGCCGGATTAAAAATGTTCCTGAGCCGCATGTCGGGTCTCCGTAAAATCCATCTTTGTCTTGAACGACAGTACCGATGATGAGATCAACCAAATCTTCCCGTGTAAAGTATTGTCCAAGATTGTGTCTTTGTTCAGGATCTACTATTTCCTCAAACAACTCACCAATAACATCTTCAGGCAAATCCCCAAAATGATAAACCCGCAGCTCAGAAAACAATTCACGAAGATACGGATAAGCGGAATTGGGAATGCCAAGCCCTTCAATCGGTCCATCCACGAAAACAGCTTGCCAATCTTTTTCGCTTGCTTTCGTGAATGCAACCTTGAGCAGACGATTTAAATCCCGCTCATCGGATTGGTGCAGCTCGGGTAAATCTTCAAAGTACCTGCTAACTGTAAGATAAAAGATGATTTTTGTTATCAACCCATAAACACGTTGGCGGGCTATAAGTTTGAAGAATTCACTATCCGAGGGATACGTTATGCCTTGCTTCGTAACGTACTCAGTGATCTTTGCTTTCTTTTTCTTATCACGGGATTCATCTTTGAAAAACTTTTCAAATTCAGGTATCAACTGTTGTGTTGAATTGCGAAGAAGATTTACAAAATAAACTTTCTCCGGCTGAAATCTCTCAAATGATCCGACATCATGAAGCCGTATAACCTCTGAACAAATGCGGCGAATGTATGCTTTTATTGTTGCCTGAATATCTCCACGCAGCCAGTCATTTATGTTTGTGAGAATAGGTGTCGGCTCAGAACCAAGCGGTTCAAGTTTATTTCCCTTTACCTTGAACGCGTTGAGTGATTGGAAATCCCAAGTGTAAGCATATTCCACTTTTAGCTGGACAGCTTTTTGTCTGAATGTTTCTAAATTTTCTCTTGCAGCAAAAGGTGGTTTTAGTTCTAAGTACGTGTAAGCATCACGCGCTTGAAGGTTTTTCCAGATTACGAGATCGCCAAAACGAGTTGTTGTTTCTGTGGGAATGCCGGGTTCATTCGTTGCTTCCGTGAAAGGAAAAGCATTTCGTTTGATATGCTCGTTGAACCATTCGGTAATCTTGCCGAGAAGTTCGCGTTCGTTTGTCTTTATTTTTCCCATTATGCCGGATATTGGATGAATAAAAGTTGGTTTGATGATTATTAAGTTAATAATAGGTTGCCAGAAAAGCAAAACCAATAAATTCTTTGAAACAAGCCAATTTTTCTTTAGATTTAATTGATGAAAACATCTAAGTCAGGCGAAAAGATTCAAAGAAGAAAGAACTCAACAAAGTACAAGAAGAACGACCGTATTCTTACCAAAAATCTTATCATCCGCGGCGCACGGGTTCACAATCTCAAAAACATTAATTTAGAACTCCCCCGCAACCAACTTATTGTATTTACAGGAGTTAGCGGTTCGGGGAAATCGAGTTTAGCTTTTGATACAATCTATGCCGAAGGACAGCGCCGTTTTGTCGAAAGTTTATCAGCTTATGCCCGCCAATTTCTTGAACGAATGGATAAACCCGACGTTGATTCTATCGAGGGATTGAGTCCGGCTATTGCAATCGAACAAATCACTTCCACACGTAATCCTCGATCGACAGTCGGTACAACCACTGAAATATATGACTATCTCCGACTTCTCTTTGCTCGAATCGGAAAAACCATTTGCCACAAATGTGGAAAATTCGTTCAACGCGACTCGGTTAAAACCGTACTCTCCAAATTAGAAACAGAGCTTGCTGATCTTTCCGAATCACGCCTTTATGTAATGTTCCCTTTGCAAACTCACACCAAAGCAAGTTTTAAGAAAGAAATCGAGAATATCAAGAAGCAGGGATTTATAAGAATCTTTTGTAAAAACGAGTTGATAGATTTAACAGAAATTTCCTCAACAAAACTTTGTACGAAGGAGTTAAACAAGAGCGATATATTTGTAGTAGTCGATAGAATAATTTTCAGAAAATCGGACGACACTACACGGCTTGCAGATTCGATTGAAACAGCATTTAATCTTGGAAATGGTAATCTGATTTTAAAAGTTCTTGAGAACGATAAAACTTTACGATTCAACCAGCATTTTAATTGTGCTGATTGCAGCATCGGGTATGAAGAACCTGACCCGCGTTTGTTTTCGTTTAACAATCCTTATGGGGCTTGCCCTGTTTGTCAAGGTTTTGGGAAATCGGTAGGGATAGATTTAGATTTGGTAATACCGAACAAATCGAAAACTATTCGTGATGGCGCCATTCAACCTTGGACTACACCCAAATGGAAAAAATATCTTGAAGATTTTATAATAATTGCTGACGATGCGGGTGTTCGTTTAGATGTTCCGTTTTATGATTTAACTAAAGAAGAAATCAACATCATACTAAATGGATGGGATGGTTTCGCCGGTCTTTACAAATTTTTTAAGTTCATCGAAAGCAAATCGTATAAAATACATTACAGATATTTTTTAAGTCGCTTCCGTGGTTATACTACCTGCCAGGATTGTAATGGTTCACGTGTAAGAAAAGAAGCATTAAACATTCGTATTGCAGATAAGACAATTTTCGATGTTGTGCGGATGACGCTTGATCAGGCGTTCGTTTTTTTTAATCCGTCGTTTGACGGACAATTAAGTGAATTCGATTTTAATATTGCCAGCAGAATATTAGAAGAACTGAAACGCCGCTTGAAATATCTTGTTGATGTTGGAATCGGATATCTCACACTCGACCGGTTATCGAACACTCTTTCGGGGGGCGAATCGCAACGGATTAATTTAGCTACATCTTTAGGTTCGTCGTTAATGGGTGCTATTTATGTTTTAGATGAACCGAGTATCGGATTGCACCCGCGTGATAACGACAAACTTATCGGGATTCTTAAATCGATACGAGATGTGGGCAATACCGTTATTGTAGTTGAACATGATTCAGATATGATGAAATCGGCAGATGTGATACTTGATTTAGGACCGGGGGCTGGCGAAAACGGCGGAAATGTAGTGTTTCAAGGGACTTACGATGAAATCAAAAGAGATTCAATGTCGCTTACCGGCAAGTATTTGAGCGGAAGGCTCGCTATTCCGCTCCCTAAAAATCGAAGATTTAATGAGACCAAAAACCTTATCATAAAAGGTGCATCAGCAAACAACCTGAAAAATGTGGATGTCGAAATTCCACTGAATAAATTTGTATGTATCACCGGCGTGAGTGGTTCCGGTAAAAGCACATTGGTAATGGATATACTTTATCCGGCTCTCAAGAATATCAAAGCGAACAGTAGCGTTAATTCAGAAAATTTTCTCTCCGAAAATCTCAAGCATCTGCAGGGAAGCCAATTTATAGACGGCGTTGAATTGGTTGACCAATCCCCGATTGGTCGAACGCCGCGCTCGAACCCTGTTACTTATATAAAAGTTTTTGATGCAATCCGAAATCTTTATGCAAACACGCAAGCTGCAAGAATCCGTGGATATACACCGGGAAGTTTTTCGTTCAACGTGGCTGCTGGCCGTTGCGATGCTTGCGAAGGAAGCGGTATCCAAGTTATCGAGATGCAGTTCCTTGCCGACTTGCAACTGACTTGCGATGTTTGTAAAGGAAAACGCTTTAAAAAAGAAATACTCGAAGTCAAATACCACAGTAAAAATATAAGCGATGTTTTGAACCTGACTGTCTCGGAAGCAATAACATTTTTCAGTTCCGATGTTTCAGCACGACGGATTGTCAAGCAATTACAGATTTTACTTGACGTAGGACTTGGATACATCCGGCTTGGGCAACAGGCAACAACACTATCGGGCGGTGAAGCACAACGAATAAAATTAGCCGCACACTTGTTAGCGCAGGATACAGGAGGTAGAAAACTTTTTATTTTCGATGAGCCGACAACAGGTTTACATTTCGATGATATTGCAAAACTTTTAAAATGCTTCGACGCCTTAATTATGGACGGACACTCAGTTCTCATCATCGAACATAATATGGATGTAATAAAATGCGCCGATTGGATAATTGATTTAGGTCCCGAAGCCGGTGAGGCAGGCGGTCGTGTTGTTGCGGTTGGAACTCCCGAAGAAGTTGCTTTAAATAAAAACTCACATACTGGAAAGTTTTTAAAAATAATTGATAGTATGCGGGAGTATTATTACCGAAACAAAAATTTACTCAGTTACTGAAGTTACGCAAAAGAGTCATTCTGATCCCGCTCGTAGAGCGGGAGAAGAATCTGAAACCTCAAATTCAGACTATTTTTTGACAAAAAGTCAATTCTGCGTAACTTCAGTCAGTTAATAAGAAAAAGTATAATGCCTTAATTCCACAATACCCCATCACTTAGTTCCTCTTCCTACCAATTATACTACCGAAGCAACTTGCTATTATATTCAAACATTCATATATTCGACTAATCAAATTTATTAGTCAAACAATTTCATAAATTAAATATGCCAGAAAATCAAGAAATTTCACAGGATTTAAAGAAAAATCAAATCCTCGCAGCCGCTAAACAGGTGTTTGGCAGGTTCGGATTTGCTAAAACCACACTCGATGATGTGGCAAATGCAGTCGGTATGAAAAAAGCTTCGCTCTACTATTACTACGACAGCAAGGAAGAACTTTTTAGGGATGTTGTAAAATCGGAGACGGATGAATTGGTAACAGAGTTGGAAAATAAAGTATTAACAATCACCGGTGTTCACGACCAATTAACCATTTTTATAAAAACTCGCATCAATTATTTTCAGAAATTAATTAACCTTCATAACCTAACAGTAAATTCTATTTTAGAATTCAGACCAATATCAGAACTGCTCTACCGCGAATTTTTTGAGAAACAAATTCTGATAGTTGTAAAAATTTTTTCGGATGGACTGCAGAGAGGTGAATTGAAAAATGTTGATACCCACAGAGCGGCGAATATATTCGTCTCGGCTATCGAATCAATCGCAACGAAAGTCCTTAGCAAAAGCAAGTCAACAAACGAAATAAATTATAAGTCTATCGAAAACGATTCGCTCTTCTTAACAGAGCTAATTATTAACGGACTTAAAAAATGAAATAAAGTTAATGGTTAATGGTTTGATGGGCCACATACCAATAGCTAAATAAATTGTATGAACAAAATAATACAGGAGAATATCTTGAAGATAAAATGCATCATAATTCTTTTATCTTTTTTCTTAATTACAGCTACAATTATAAAAGCACAAGAGAATGTAGCAAGAAAGATAAATTTACAAACTGCTATCGAGCTTGCACTCGAACAGAATAAAGCTCTGAACATCAGTAAACTTGAAGTTGATAAAACTCATTCCAAGTTGACTGAAGCCCGCAGTAATCTGCTTCCGAAAATTAATGCAAGCGGTCAATACACTAACAACATTAAAAAGCCGGTAATATTTTTACCGCCGGGAACACCATTCAGCAGACCGGGACAGCCGGCAATTATGGAAATCGGTTCCGACCATTCATATTCAGGAATAATTTCAGCATCACTACCGGTTTTCTCATATCCGATTTACATCGGTATGTCGATGGCAAACACTGGTAAAGATTTAGCAGAAGAAACTTTCAGAGGTACAAAATTTAAAACGATTGCAGATGTTAAAAAATCGTTCTACGGTGTATTACTATCTCGCGAAGTGAAAAACCTGATGATTGCAAGTTTGAAAAACGCAAACGATAATTTCGAGAACGTACGAAAAATGCAAAAACAAGGTTTGGTTTCTGAATACGATTTAATCCGCGCCGAGGTTCAAGTTGAGAATGTGAAACCAATTGCACTTCAAGCTGAAAATAATTATGAACTTGCAAAGAACTCGTTCAAAATTGCATTAGGTTTAGATGCTTCAGTAAATATAGATATCGATGGCGAACTGGATTATAAACAAACCGAAACCCCAAATTTTACGAGGACGGTAGAGGTATTAGACCAAAACAATTCTGATATAAAACAACTGCAATATCACGTAGATATCGCAAAATCGATGATAAATTTAGAACGCAGCGGACATTTACCCACACTTGCTGCTTTCGGAAATTACCAATATCAAACTCAAGCAAACGACTTAAAATTCAAAGATTATAATTGGGTAAACACGCAATTTGTTGGACTACAATTGCAAATTCCGATTTTTAACGGTTGGGGAACTCAGGCAAAAATCGACCAAGCTAAAATTTCCTACCAGCAATTGCTTGATAGGCAAAACCTGCTGACCGAAGCGGTTAAGATTCAAGCACAAAATGTAATATACCGGATTGAACAAGGGAAAAAACGCATTGATGGACAGGATAAGGCGATTGCACAAGCCGAACGTGGATTCGAGATTGCAAAGTCGAGATACAGCAATGGACTCGGAACTCAATTAGAAGTGAACGATGCCGAACTCGCTCTCACTCAGTCAAAGGTGAATTACTTTCAGGCAGTTTACGATTATAATTCTGCTGTTGCAGAGTTAGAACAACTTTTAGGAAATAATTTTTAAATAGGATAATATGAGACAGATTAATGTATTAACATCAATTTTATTCGCAGTATTATTAGTAGGATGCGGATCTAAAACAAACAACACCAACTACGAGCCGGTAATCCCGGTTGAAGTTCATCAGGTCGGTAAAATGAAAATAGAACGGACTTTAGATTTTGCCGGAACCGTTATGGCTTGGCGTGAAACCAACTTGGGAGCTCAAACCTCAGGCAGAATCGAAAAGATTTTTGTGAAAGAAGGCGACGAAGTTAAAGAGGGGGATGTGCTAGTTCAAATGGACGATACGCAGCTAACGCAAGCACGCATTCAATGCGAAATTGCGAAAGAAGATTTCACAAGAATGAAACCGTTGTTTGATGAAGGCTCAATATCGCCGCAGCAATTCGATAAAGTAAAAGCTGGTTACGAAACTACAAAATCAACTTACGAATTAATTCTTCGCAACACGCAGTTACGCGCACCCTTTTCAGGAGTCATCACGGCAAAACGTATGAACGAGGGAGAAGTATTCCTGCTTGCACCGGGTGCAGGCGGGGCTCCGGCAATCGTGAACATTATGCAAATTGACGTTTTAAAAATTCTTGTTAATGTTGCCGAAAGCAACTTCCCTAACATACGGCTCGGTCAAACGGCGGCTATCGAAGTTGATGTTTATCCCAATCAAAGTTTTTCCGGAACGGTTTCGAGAGTTGACCCCGCAATAAATCCGATGACTCGAACCTTCGCTGTTGAAGTAAAAGTTCCTAACAGTAAGCGAATTCTCAGACCGGGAATGTTTGCCCGTGTGATGATAAAAACTGGAGATATTGAGGCACTTATAATTCCACGCAGTGCACTAATCAAACAATTGGGAACAAACATTCTGTACACATACATAATTGAAAATGATACCGCAAAACGACGTCAAGTAATTTTAGGAAAAGAGATGGATGAAATTGTTGAAGTAATTTCCGGACTTGATATCGGTAACCAACTCGTAGTCAAAGGTATGGGTCGCCTCAAGGATGGTTCACCCGCCCAAATCGTAAGTAGTAATTAAAGGAGGAGTGAATGAATCTCCCAAAAGTATTCGTCCGACGTCCTGTTACCACAATAATGGTATTCATGGGACTATTGATTGTTGGAATATTTGCGCTTGTTCAACTACCGATTGATTTCTTCCCCGAGATTGAACCGCCGATAGTCAGCGTTTTAACTTCATATCCGGGCGCAAGTGCGCAGGACGTTGAAAAAAACGTTACTAAAATTTTAGAAACGAGTTTAGGCACAGTAAGCGAATTGAAAAAAATAACTTCAACTTCGATGGACAACGTGTCAGTAGTTACGCTTGAATTCGAGTGGGGAACAAATTTAGATGAGGCATCGAACAACGTGCGTGATGCACTTGAATTCGGGAAACGCCGCCTGCCCGACGATGTAGAAACACCTATGATTTTCAAGTTTAGCACAAGCTGGTTTCCCGTTGTTTTCTTATCGGCTACAGCTAACGAAAACTATCCCGGCTTAAATAAACTTATCGAACAAAAAATAGCCGACCCACTGAAACGAGTTCCGGGCGTTGGAACTGTTCTGATGTTTGGCGGACCTATTCGGCAAATTCAGATCAATGTTGACCCGAAACGATTAGAAGCATATAACCTGACCATACAACGAATCGGTCAATCGCTGCAAGCCGAAAATATTACAATGCCAGCAGGCTCCATCAAAATGGAGCGGATGGAATACAACATCCGCATACCGGGCGAATTTACCGATGCAAACCAGATCGCAAACATCGTTGTCGGAAAGTCGCCTACGGGTAGCAGTCTAATTTATTTGAAAGATGTTGCTGAAGTTATAGATACTTTGAAGGAACGGACTATTAACGTCCGTTTGAACGGTGGCCGTGGGCTGCAAATTATCGTGCAAAAACAATCGGGTGCCAACACAGTCGCAGTTGCTTCAGCAGTGAACAAAAAGTTGGAAGAACTTAAAAAAGACTTACCATCCGATGTTAAACTTGAACAAATTTTAGACGGCTCGGTTTTTATTTTGAATTCTATTAACAATTTGACTGAAGCAATTCTGTTAGGCGGCTTTTTCGTATCAATCGTGGTATTGGTTTTTTTACGCCAATGGAAAGCAACAATCATCATCATACTTACAATTCCATTCTCGTTGATAGTCGCATTTATCTATTTATATTTTTCTAACAATACGATAAATATTATTTCACTCTCTTCCCTATCTATTGCAATCGGAATGGTAGTTGACGATGCGATAGTTATACTCGAAAACATTTCACGGCACGTTGACCGGGGCGCCCGTCCGCGCGAGGCTTCAATTTTCGGTTCAACAGAAGTCGGTCTGGCAGTAACAGCCGCTACTCTAACAATCGTCGCAGTATTTTTTCCTCTCACCTTCTTAACAGGAATGGCGGGAATAATGTTCAAGCAGTTAGGCTATCTTGTTACAATCACAATTCTAACCTCGCTGTTCGCATCGCTGACTTTGATACCAATGCTTTCTTCTCGCTGGTTAAAATCCAAAAAAGAAGAAGAACAAAAGCCGAAGCGCTTTCTGAAATTATTTGATAATAGCGAAAAGATTTTCACCTCTGTTGAAACATTTTACGGTAAAGCCCTTGAATGGTCGTTAGACCACCGAAAATATGTTATCATCGCAGGCATAGTTATCTTCTTTGTGGTTGTCGGAAGTTTTCCGTTTCTAGGTAAAGGGACTGAGTTTATGCCCAAGAGCGATGAATCGCAAATCCAGATATATGTGGAATTGCAGACAGGCAACAATTTAGATGAAACAATAAAAACAGCAAGACAAGTTGAACAGATTATACAAAAAGAGGCTCCTGAAATTGAGTTCTTGGCGGTTCGTTCGGGGATTAACGATGAAGGATTTTCAGCAGCACTATTCGGACAAAAAGAAGGGCTTCATATGTTCAATATTCAAACGCGTCTTTCAAGAAAAAATGAACGTAAGCGTTCAGTGTTTGAAATAGCGGATATTTTGCGAGAAAAACTCAAACCGGTTGCTGGCATTACTCAACTAAATATATTTTTAGCATCAACACTTTTCGGGAGCGGTAAACCGCTTGCAATCGATATTATAGGGCACGATTTGAATAAAACAACTCTGCTTGCAAACGAAATAGCTGAAATTGCTAAAAAGACCGGAGGCACACGCGACGTTGATATTAGCAGAAGCCCTGAACGCCCTGAGTTGCAGGTAATCCTAAACCGCGATAAAATTGCTATGGTAGGTTTGAATACATCGACTGTTGCTACTGCTATCCGGAGCAGTATGTATGGATTGACTCCGACACGGTACCGTGAAGGCGGCGACGAGTATGATATTTTCATAAGATACAATAAAGATAACCGAACAAGTATAAGCGATTTGGAACAGGTGCCAATTACGACAATGACCGGACAAATTGTAAAACTTAAAGACATTGGTAAAATAGTTGAAGAATTTTCGCCACCTGATATCAAACGAAAAAATCAGGAGCGCGTTGTTACAGTTGCTGCCAACACCGAAGACAGGTCGCTCGGCGATATTACAAACGATTTAAAAGCCGCAATCGCAAAATTAGATATTCCAGCCGACATAACGATAGAATTTGCGGGGCAAGTCGAACAGCAGCAAGATACATTTCAGGACTTATTGCTATTTATGATACTCAGTATTTTCCTTGTTTATATTGTTATGGCATCGCAATTTGAATCGTTGATCGACCCGTTTATAATTATGTTCTCTGTTCCCTTCTCATTCGTCGGAGTGTTTCTCGCACTGATGCTGACCGGACAAACATTCAGCGTGATTTCATTTTTGGGTGCTGTGCTATTAATCGGTATCGTTGTTAAAAACGCAATCGTACTAATCGATTATACAAATATTACCCGAGCTCGTGGTATCGGTTTGCGCGAAGCCATCGTTTACTCTGGCAAGAACAGATTGCGTCCCGTTTTAATGACTACAATTACTACACTTTTAGGAATGCTGCCGCTTGCTTTAAGCACAGGTGAGGGGTCGGAAACCTGGAATCCGTTAGGCATTTCGGTAATCGGTGGGCTCACAGTTTCCACAATAATTACGCTCGTATTTGTGCCCGTAATTTATTCCTTGTTCAGAACAAAATTACTGAAGAAAGAGGTTGATTAATACAGTTTTTAGTTTTGGGTTGTTTGTTCTGGTTTGTTGGTTGCTGGTTTTAGTTTAATAGTTTTTCTATATGCAACCCATCAACTATAAACTAAAACTATTAACTAAGAACTTTAACTAAAAACTAATAACCGACAACTAAAATTATCCATTGATTAAAATAGAAAGGAAGAAAATGAAAGCAGTAATGATTGTATATAATCACGGAATCACCGAGGAAGTCGATGAAGCTTTGGAGCAGTTATCGATACGCGGCTTTACACGTTGGGTTGATGTTCACGGGCAAGGCACTGAAAAAGGCGAGCCGCATTTGGGAACTCACATCTGGCCCAGCTTGAATGCAGTAGTGCTTGCGGTTATTGATGATAGTAAAGTTGAACCTTTGCTCGATAAAGTTCGTGAAATAAATAAAGAAGCCGAAGAAGAAGGAATACACGCCTACGTGTGGAATGTGGAAAAGGTGGTGTAGGTCGGATTTTTAATTCGACTTACAAAAAGAACGCTATTTGATTCAACTCACACACAAAAATAAAAGCAGAAAAAAATACATACTCCTATTGACAATTTCCGATAATATCATTATCATTATATAGGGCAGTTCCAAAAATTCAAATATAAGTTTAGTGTTATAGATTTTATCGTCGTG